>DATCXA010000419.1:0-2744 GCA_036566085.1 Propionibacteriaceae bacterium | reverse complement strand
AGCCTTTCTCGGTGAATAGTCGAAGAGCCTCTGCTTGGATCACCCGTCGGGTCCGTTCCTTCTTGCGAGCCCTCAGAGAGCCCGAGTGGTTGTCCTGGGTAGGGCTCATTCATGTCAGTCTATGCAAAATGACATTTGATGGCAAGTGGCACTAGCTGACAGAAATCTAGGATCATACCGAGCGGAGGACACAGCTGCGTGTGCCTGATAGCCGACCCCTCAACGGGCGAGGCAGTCCCTGGAACCGTAGAGACCTGACTTAGTGGGATTTGATCTTGTGACGGACATGCTCCTGGCCGCTGCTGCTGGGACTGCCGCGCGCAGCCGGGCCAAGGCTGGCCGTAGGCCATCCGGAAGCAGGGAAGCAGGGTGCGTCGTTATCGGGAGATTTTCCTCAGCGTGTCGCGTCCATCGCGCCTGCGCGGCGGATGGCCCCACACTCTGCGCTGCGCGGGCTGTGGGGCGCTGGATGATCCTCCCGCCGACGGCTTGATCCGGTGGTTGCCGCCATGGGCGTGCCAGCTCCCAGGATGCTCGATCAGCTCACTTGCTTGCCCTCCACCAGGAGAGGCTCGGCGAGCCTCAGCGGTTGCGAACCGTCTTCGCTGAGGATCGGCTCGGCCGAATATTGCGCCACGTAGACGCGACGCACGCGGTCGGTGGTGTTGGGGCCGCTGCGGTGGAAAAGCGTCGACGAGAAGCAGGCAATGCTCCCGGCCGGCACGATCACCGGGTCACCCGGGTCGTGTCCGAAGTAGCCGACCAGATCGTTGCTCTCCTCGTCGCGCCCGTGCTTAACGACGTCTCGCGTGCCGGCACGCGAATAGGGGAGCAGATACACGGTGCCGTTAGCTTCGGTCATGTCGTCGAGTGCGATCCAGCAGGTGAGGTACGGCCGGTGCGGGTAGTCGATGAAGCCCGAGTCCTGGTGCCAGCTGAACGGCATCCCCTGCTCGGCGGCCTTCACGACGTACTGCTCGTTGAACAGGTAGACCGTATCCCCGAGCGCTGCCTGGGCGATCTGCACCATGAATTCGGAGGACAGGAAGCGCTCGACTGCGGGGCTCATGCCGTATGCGTGGACGAAGTAGCGGCTGCCGCGCCGGTCAAGGTCAAGCTTGTCGACGCCGAGGCGATCCATCTCCCGGTCACGCTCGTCGATGAAGCGCTGACATTCGCCGCGCAGCGTGTCGAGATCGCCTGGCGGCACGATGCGATTCAGCACGAAGAAGCCGTCCGCACGGAACTGGTGGGCGTGCTCGGACGTGGTGTGCAGAGCTGAGACAGTCATGTTTGCCCTCCTGTGATCGTCGATGATCACATAATCTGCGGTAGATGCGGCTCGAGTCTTCGCGGATATCCGCGACTTCTTATCGTTTATTGCGATGATCGACGACGTCGGAGTTCGGGTTGGCCTCGATGGACGCGTGGTGCGGCACAAGGTCGGCGACGTTCGACCCCGCGCCCATCGCCATGCCGAACTAGAGGTCAACCTTGTCGTCCGCGGCACAGCCTCGTACCTGCTCGGCGACCGGCGCTATGCCCTCACACCAGGCACGCTGACCTGGCTGTTTCCCGGTCAAGATCACGTCCTAGTCAGCGAGTCCTCCGACCACGAGCTCTGGTGGGCGGTGTTCCGGCCCGCTCTGGTCGCTCAGATCGCCACGCCCCGGCACGCCCGACCCCTGCTGGCAGACGATCCCGTCGGGCAGTTTTCACGCCGTCTCGATTCCGGCTGGGTTCGTCGTCTCAGCGCGCTCTTCAACGAAGTGCAGGACGCGGAGACGGTGGACGACGTTGTTGTCAACACCGGGTTGGCGTACCTGCTGAGCGTGGCCTGGCGAGCGTTTCTCGACAGCGACGACGTCGTCGAAGGCGTCGATCTGCATCCCGCGGTGGAGACGGTCGCTCGGCTACTGCGAGCCGACCCGGACGCAGGTGATCTGGCTGCGCTAGCGCAGGCCGCGAGCCTGAGCTCGTCACACTTGAGCCGGATATTCAAGGAACAGACCGGCGTGTCGATCAGCTGGTTCCGCAACCAGCAGCGACTGCAACGTTTTCTGCGTCTCTACGGCACAGGCCAGCGCACCACGGCGCTGGCCGCTGCACTCGAGGCCGGCTTCGGCAGCTATGCCCAGTTCTACCGCGTCTTTCGCCAGCAGGCGGGACGGAATCCGAGCGCGCTGCGCACCGCCGCCAGCGACGATGACCTGAACCTGGGCCGAGACCATCGCTGAGCGTGCGGGATTTGCACCGGACCAGCCTTAGCCCGCGCTTGTGCCTTTCCCAGCGCCGGACTGCCTGGAGCAGTGGTGACTTTAGAGGGCAATATGCGGCCCGGCGGCCGACCCTCAAACGCTGCCTCATTCGCCCACTGTCGCCCAACGTCCAGTGCTGCTCGACCGGCGGGCGGCACTGATGACTTCTTCGGTCCGTAGGGCATCGGTGAGGATGGGGAGGCTCAGGTAGCTCTCGTGATCCTTGTCGTCGTCGCGTACCGCCCCGATGAAGTCAGCGATGAGGCGATTCCAGGTGTGCTGCTGCAGGTCGGTAGATCCCACAGTCGCTTACCGACGCAACAGTCGATTCAGTCGCGGACGCAATGGGAGCATCGACATCATGGAGCTTGATGCGTCGATGCTGGAGCCGATCGTCGGTTATGCGCTGGACGCCTTGGCCGTGCCTGTCGAGTGGTCGGTCGTGCCGATCTTGGCCGGGGACGGCCAGGGACTGGGTGTCTTTCG
>DATCXA010000410.1:0-4826 GCA_036566085.1 Propionibacteriaceae bacterium | reverse complement strand
TGCGAGCGCGAGCGCGTACTTCCTCGGCGAGTCAGCGGCGAGCCGGCTTCGGCAGGCCACTACCCGGGTGGCGGTCTCGTAGGTCCCAAGATCGCACACGGCGATGGGCAGTGTCGTGCCGAGACCGTCGATGACACGCTCGATCTGGGGTGCGATCGGGAAGCCCCCGTTGACGAGGATGCCCGACAGCGAGGGGAACGTTCGGGACAGGTGCGCGACGATCGCCCCGATGAGCATCTCGGGGCGGTCGCTGGGCACGACGACGAGCCCGCCTTCGACGAACTGGGGGAGGACGTTCTCAAGGGACATTGCGGCGATCACGGTGCCGAGGACGGAGCTCTCGAGAAGGGCCGGGTCCCCTTTGATCAGCCTGCCATCGACGGCCTCGATCATCCTGCCGAGCAGCGGCGAGGTCAGTTCGGGATCCTCCGCAATGGCCCAGGTGGGAAGGCCATTCGCAGCGCAAGTCGTGGCGGTCAGGATCGACTCCAGGCGCAGCGGATCCGCGCGGTTCACGATGACGGCACTCACGACGGCGTGTTCCTCGCGCAGTTCATCGAGTGCCACCCGAGTGATTTCGGCGATGTCGGCCTCGGTGCGGGGCCGGTCCTCACCCGGCTGGAACCCGCCGATCACCAGAAGAACCGTGGCGGCCAGGTTGGCCGCGATTCTCCCGTTGGTGGCCAACTCCGTCGGAGACCCGACATCGGTGTAGTCCGATCCGAGTATCACGAGCACATCGCATCCGACCTCGGCCTCGGCCGCCCGATCGACGATGAGCCGCAGCGCCTCCTCCGGCTCGTCGTGGAGATGCTCGTAGTCCGTGGCCACGCAGCGCTCATAGGCGAGCCCGATGCCGGTGTGCTCGAGCAGCGCAGCGAGAATGACGTCCTGCTCGTCGTTGGAGCGCACCAGCGGCCGGAACACGCCGACCCGTTTCCGTGCGCGGGTGAACTCCTCGATGAGCCCCGCGGCGATCGTCGACTTCCCGGTGAAACCCTCCGCGGAGGTCAGATAGATGCGTGTCGCCACGGTTGTCCGCCTTCGAGCGTTCCGGAGCCTCCTGGCTCCTCCGTCTCGTCATCCCCTGGAGGGGCCCGATCGGAGATCAGTCGAGGAGATCAGGGTTTCGCACTCGACCTTCGGTGCATAGGGTCCAACGTCCCATCCGTTCGGCCACGCGCACACCGGATCTGCAGGGACCAAAGCCTCTATGTCCTGCGGCATCGGACGGCGACCATGGGTGCATGCGCACGCCGCGCACGCGATGAGAGGACGAGGAAATGAGCATGGGAACGTCGGTTCGCAGCGACCAGAACATCCAGATCGCCGTGCAGGACGAACTCGAGTGGACGCCCGACGTTGATGCCGCCGGAATCGGCGTTGCCGTCGAAGACGGAACTGTTTCACTCTCCGGGGAAGTCGACAGCTACGCCGAACGGGTGGCCGCCAAGCGTGCAGCACTCCGGGTCTACGGTGTGAGCACGGTCGTCGACAACCTGGTCGTGCACCCGAGATCGAAGGGGGCGCTCACCGAGACGGACATCGCCAAGGAGGTGAAGCGCGCCCTGAAGGCCGCCAGCAATGTTCCGGACACGGTCAAGGCCGAGATCACCGATCACGCCGTCGTTCTCACCGGGGAGGTGAACTGGGACTTCCAGCGTCGGGCCGCCAAGCGTGCCGTGCAGTATCTGCACGGTGTCTACTCGGTGGAGAGCCGGCTGACGCTGTCCGCGCGGCCGTCCTCCGCGGACGCCGAGGAGCGCATCAAGAACGCGCTGATCCGCAATGCCCAGCTCGACGCGAAGACCATCGACGTCGCAGTGTCCGGCAACACGGTGACCCTGACCGGAGCCGTGCGGTCCTGGGCCGAGAAGCAGCAGGCCGGGCAGGCGGCATGGGCGTCGCCGCATGTGACCGAGGTCTTCAATCGCATCGTCGTGCGGGCGTACTAGCGTGCGTCGCGTCACACACGCCGAGACGGCCAGTGGGGATGTGACCGAGATGACCGAGCACATCGGGTATGTGGTGCGCTTCGACGAGGTCGGCCTTGAGGATATCGGCGAGGTCGGCGGGAAGAACGCCTCGCTCGGGGAGATGATCCGCTCGCTCGCGGATGCCGGTGTCCGCGTTCCCGAGGGGTTCGCCACCACCGCGACCGCGTATCGGGTGTTCCTCGAACGCAACGGCCTGGTGCCGGGAATCACGGCGCAGATCGAGAGCTACCACCGGGGCGCTCTCAGCCT
Organism: Propionibacteriaceae bacterium; assembly: GCA_036566085.1. GTDB lineage: Bacteria > Actinomycetota > Actinomycetes > Propionibacteriales > Propionibacteriaceae > Microlunatus. Next base: position 2,580 of record DATCXA010000410.1, on the reverse strand, counting down.
GCGGGAGGCCGGAAGTGCGCTCCGGACATCCATTCTCGCGGGCGAGTTTCCGGATGAAGTGACGACCGCGATCCTCAACGCCTATCGTGCGCTTTCCCTGCAGCCCGGTGAACGGGCCGCGACGGTCGCCGTGCGCAGCAGCGCGACCGCCGAGGACCTCCCGGATGCCAGCTTCGCGGGACAGCAGGAGACGTTCCTCAACGTCACCGGCGAGCAGAACCTCCTCGAAGCGTGCCGTCGATCGTACGCCTCGCTGTTCACCGACAGGGCCATCAGCTACCGGGAGGTCAAGCACTTCGATCATCTCGACGTTGCGTTGTCGATCGGCGTGCAGCGCATGGTGCGCTCAGACGTTGGCGCTTCCGGTGTGATGTTCTCGATCGAAACCGAAACCGGCTTCCCGCAGGTCGTCGTCGTGAGCGGGACCTGGGGTCTGGGGGAGACCGTTGTGCAGGGCATGGTCAATCCGGACAAGTACCTGGTGTTCAAGCCACTCCTGAAGGATGCTTCTCTCAGCCCGGTGATCGAGAAGGCCCTCGGTACCAAGGCTCGCAAGATGGTCTACGCCCAGGGCGGCGCCTCGGGCACGCGCCTGGTCGACACATCCGAATCCGAGCGCGGATCATTCGTGCTGAGTGACGCCGAGATCATCCAGCTCGCGCGCTGGGCGGTCCGGGTCGAAGAGCACTACGGCAAGCCGATGGATATGGAGTGGGCGAAGGACGGACAGTCCGGCGAGCTCTTTCTGGTCCAGGCCCGCCCCGAGACGGTGCAAGCACGCAAGAGCGATACGCAGTTCACCGTGCATCACCTCGCCGAGGAAGGGCGGATTCTCACCACCGGAACCGCGGTCGGGGAGGACATCGCCGTCGGGAGCGCCTGCGTCATCTCCAGCGCTTCGGACATCGAGAGCTTCCGGGACGGCTCGATCCTGGTCACCGACATGACCGATCCCGACTGGGTACCGATCATGACCCGCGCAGCCGGGATTGTCACCAACCGAGGCGGGACCACCAGCCACGCCGCGATTGTCAGTCGTGAATTGGGAGTACCCGCGATCGTGGGAACCGGCGATGCCACCTCCACCGTGGCAGAGGGCCAGATGATCACTCTGTCCTGCGCCGAGGGCGATCAGGGGAGGGTCTACGAGGGATCGCTCGCCTTCACCTCGGAGATCGTCGATCTGGCCGAGCTGCCCGCGACCACCACTGCCGTGATGGTGAACAGCGCGGTACCGGCGACGGCGTTCCGCTGGTGGCGTCTCCCCGCCGCGGGGGTAGGTCTGGCGCGGATGGAGTTCATCATCGAGAACGAGATCCGGATCCACCCGATGGCTGTGGCGCATCCGGAAAGAGTGAAGGACGAGGAGAGCCGGCAGCAGATTCGGGCGCTCAGCGAGAACTACCCGGATCCCGCACAATTCTTCGTCGAGAGGCTGGCGCTCGGAATCGCCAGACTGGCCGCACCGTACTACCCTCGGCCGGTCATCGTTCGGCTCAGCGACTTCAAATCGAACGAGTACGCGAAGCTGATCGGCGGGAAGGACTTCGAGGCTCAGGAGGAGAATCCGATGCTCGGATTCCGTGGGGCGTCCCGCTACTACAGCGACCGTTATCGGGACGGCTTCGACCTCGAGTGCCGTGCGCTGCGACGGGTGCGGGAACAGATCGGATTCCGGAACGTGGTGGTCATGGTGCCGTTCTGCCGCACCGTCGCCGAGGCCGAGCGCGTGCTGACCGTTATGGCGGAGAATCAGCTGACGCGGGGCGAGGACGGGCTCGAGGTCTACATGATGTGCGAGGTTCCGTCCAATGTGATCCTCGCCGAACAATTCGCTGCCCACTTCGACGGTTTCTCGATCGGCTCCAACGACCTCACCCAACTCGTTCTGGGTGTCGACCGGGACTCCGAGAGGCTGGCCGAACTCTTCGACGAACGCAATGAGGCGGTCACCCGGTTCATCGCCGACGTCATAGCGAAGGCGCACGCTGCAGGGATCAAGATCGGAATCTGCGGTCAGGGACCCAGCGACCATCCCGATTTCGCGGAGTTCCTGGTGGCTCAGGGCATCGATTCGGTCTCGCTCAATCCCGACAGCTTCGCGAAGACCGTGAAGGTCATCGCGGCGGCGGAGGCTGCTTCGCAGTGAACTCGGGGCCCGCACCCCGCGACTCGATCGAGGAGGTAAACATGCAGGACGACGAAGTGGCGGGACCGCTTGCGGCGGCGATGAGACTGGAGACCGACGCCCGGGCGGTCGCGGACTCGACCGCGAAGATCGTGAAGCCATCCGAAGTCTCCGAGGTGATCGGCACGCTGAGCCGCATCCAGCAGGTGATGTCACAGGTGTATGCGGGGCTCGCGTCCTGGCACGCGGCGGTCGAGCTGGGGGTGCATCACGCCGGCGAGAGGGAGCCGGATGGACCGCAGAACCCCGGATGGGTGCGCGCCGAGATGGCACTGGAAGAAGCATCGCAGTATTCGAGGGATGCAGCCTCCGCACTCGAACGTGCTCGGACGGCGAACATGTCAGCTCGCTGGTTCGATGAAATCCGCGCCGATGGCGTCTGAGCCTCGACC
>DATCXA010000405.1:0-4599 GCA_036566085.1 Propionibacteriaceae bacterium | reverse complement strand
TCGACCGGGCATCGCAGCAGCACGAGCTGGCGACGACGGCGGGCAACGTGTCACACACCGGAGTCGGCGGACTGACACTCGGCGGAGGAATGGGCTGGCTCGCCCGTCGTTTTGGCCTGGCGTGCGACAACGTCGCCTCGTACGAGATCGTGACAGCGGACGGAGAAACCCTGCGAGTCAGCGACTCTCAGCACGAGGACCTGTTCTGGGGCCTGCGCGGAGGCGGCGGCAATTTCGGAGTAGTCACCGAGTTCGAGTTCCGGCTACATGATGTCGGGACCTCCGCCGTGCTCGCTAATCGGACGTTCGACCTCGCAGAGGCGCCGTCCGCAATGCGGCGCTGGCGTGATCTGCTCGGCGACGGCGTTCCGCCAGAGGCGACTCCACTGGCCTGGGTCGGCAGGATGCCCGACTCGCCCGACGTGCCCGGGGAGCTGCGCAACCGCACGGTGGCCATCCTCGGCTTCGTGTGGGTCGGTGACCCCGAAAACGGCCGGCGCTGGCTGATCTCCCACGTGGCTAGCCTGGGCCTGCCGCTGGCCGAACAAGTTGAGGAAGTGACGTACCTCGGGTTGCAAAGTACAGACGATGAGTGGCACCGCCCGGGCTGGCGCCGGCGGTATTACAAAGGTCATTACTTGACGGAGTTGTCCGATGACGCGATTGATGCGTTCTTGTCTCAGGGCGAGCCGGACCCTGAAGCTGACCGGCCGCTATTCCTGAACGGTTCCTTCCAGGGCTACGGCGGCGCAATCGCTGCAACCTCGAACGACGACAGCGCCTTCAGTCACCGCAACACGCTTGTCGAGTTTGTCGCTGCTACGGCCTGGACAGACCCGGCCGAGGACATCCAGCGCATTGAGGCTGCTCGCCGGTTCGGTGCCGCAATGGAGCCGTTCGCCAGCGGCGTCTATGTCAACGTTCTTGGTGACGAAGGGGAGCTGGGTGTGCGTCGGGCTTACCCGGCCGAGAAGCTGGAACGGCTGGCCGCACTAAAGCGGCAATACGACCCGGACAACGTCTTCCATCTGAACCAGAACATCCGCCCACGCTGACCCCCAGGTTCTCAGCGGCGGAGCACAACTGCCGGGGTTCCCTTGCACTGGTCTGCGGGCAGCGGCTTCCTTCGCAAAGAAGAACCAGTCCTCGTTATCGCGTCGAACAATCGTCGCCACTCCGACTCACCCCAACCTGATTCCCGCGCGTAGCTGGACATGAACGCGTGCGGAGAATCCAGCAGCGCGCGCAGTCGCGCTGCCCGAAGCACTTGCGCCGAGACGCCGCGCCTATTGCCCACTATTCGGCTAGGTTTTCTTCCGTGAGCACTCGGGATCTTTATCTTCCTCGTTACGCGCGCGCGGAGGTTGTGGTGGCCGCACCTGATGAGGGGCCCGGCAACTGGGCTGGTGGTGCGAGCTGCGTTCTGGTCAACGGTGTCTTCTGGCTCGCGTACCGCCTACGACGACCCCTCAACTCGGGCCGTGGAGTCGGCGTCGTTGTCGCGAAGTCGCGGGATGGGGTCAATTTCAAGCCAGTCTGCGAAGTCAGTCGCGAGGCCTTCGGCGCCGCCTCCCTCGAACGCCCGGTGATCTTGCCGACCGATTCCGGTTGGCGCCTTTATCTCAGCTGCGCAACCCCGAACTCCAAGCATTGGTGGATCGACGCACTGGATGCAGAGCGGCCGGAGGAGCTGCCATTTGGGGATCGTCACCTGGTGCTTGCCGGCGACGATCAATGGGCGGTCAAGGATCCGGTGATCATTAAGAGCCCTGGCGGATGGCAGATGTGGGTCTGCTGTCACCCGCTGACAGACCCTGGGCAAGAGGACCGCATGATCACCCGGTACGCGACGAGTGTCGACGGCCTCCACTGGCGTGATCAAGGTGTGGCGCTAAGTGGCACGCCCGGCAGCTGGGACGCGCGCGGCACCCGGATAACGACGATCTTGAATGAGAACCCGCTGACCGTGCTCTACGACGGCCGGGCTACCGCTGCCGAGAACTGGTTTGAGCGGACCGGCCTCGCTCGCGAACACGACGGAGTACTCATCGCCGTCGGCGGTCCTCCGGTCGCAGAGTCTCCGTACAGCGACGGCTCACTACGCTATGTCAGCGCCGTCGCGCTCCCCGACGGCCGTACTCGGTTCTACTTTGAAGCTGCCCGGCCTGATGGTTCGCACGACCTGATGACCTGCATTTGATCAAGCGTTATTGATCATTCCCTTGATCAAGACGAATCGGTCTGTGTCCGCTCGGCGAAGGAGCCGCGGCCGGCGGCGGACCGCCAGTCCTCGAAGGACTCGCCCAGCCTCTGCTCCAAGAGCGCGATGTCGTCCAAGCAGTCGCCGAGAAGCTCCGTGCGCTGCTCCGACGCAAGCTTCGGCCGCTGACTATCGCCACCGTGTTGCAGAAGGCTCACCAGCGGTTTGCTAGCGCGACGCCAAACCTGCGGCGGCGCATAACTAGCAGCCGTCGCCCCAGCGCGGATGACGCGCCCTAACACCGACGTGCGCAAACCGGGTTCCACAAACGGCCGAGCGTTGTGTGGCGGAATCGTGGCGACCTGATCTTCAGCAATGCCCAAAAAGCGCGCAACGCGGTTCAGCGTCTCATCCGGGTGGGACACCAACTGCCAATAACGCAGAACGAAGACCCGTTCCCGCTCGACGAGCCCAAACAGGTCGGCCAGCTGTTCGCCGTACCGACCGAGCCGCTGGTAGTGCCAAAACGGCGCCCATCCGGCAGCGACTCGACGACCTTCGGCGTGCCAGGCCGCGACGAAGTCTGAGATCGGCTCCAGCCCGTCCACCCACAGATGCATCCAATTGGAGTACGCCCGGTCGATTGGATCCCGGACAATGACGATCAGTTTCGCCTCCTCAAGCTCCTCAGCGATGCGGCGCCGAGCACCCGGCATATAGAGATAAAAAGGTGTGCTTTCCAGCCGTACCGCATCCTCCGGAGCGCCACGGAAGAGCGCCTCATAGTCCGCGCGCCGCCAGATCCACTCCTGATTGCTGTGCGCATCGCCAGGCCCGCGGTAAGCCGGCGGGGGAGCGTCCCAGCACATGTAGTACTTGGGCTCCTTGACCGGCGACGCGTAGATCTGCGGGTGCTGGGCCAGGGCGGCATGCAGCGCACTCGTCCCGGCCTTCGGCGCACCGATGATCAAGGCATCAGGGCGAGATTCCCTAGCGCTCATGCAGGAATTCTATGATGACGTGTCCGCTGAGCGCCGCGATTCCAGGGCGAACAGGACCGCAAAGACCACCACTAGCGCGGCAACCTGAGCCACGGCTATCCAGAGTCCCAAAGCGATCGTGGCAAGTGCCGGGATCGCCGCCAGGGCCCGCAGTCCAGGCCGGCCGATCCGCAATCGCCAGCGAAACCAGGCGTCGCTGGCGAAGTAAAGGGCCACGCCACCGCCGAGCGCAACGGTGTACCCGACGGCCAGCGGACCGAACGGATGGGAGGCGCCGCCCTCCAGCCCCGCGGCGATGGCGATCACGCCGAGCAACAGTCCGAGATAAGCATGCCCGAACGCCTCGATTGCCAGCCGACCTCGCCGTTCCCGGGGTGCCGTGCTGAGCGCGTGCTCGGCTCCGGTGTCGTCGCCACCAAAGTAGGTCCACCACAGGCACGCCGACAGGGCCAGTCCAAGTACTGCAACCGCCGCCAACGTAGGTCCCAGCTTGAGGTCAGCGAGCCCGAGTGCAAGCGCTATCAGCGACTCGCCAATCGCGATGATCAACACCAGTCCGTGCCGCTCGACGAAGTGCGCCGCGCCGATCTCGAAGGCGCCGGAGAGCTGGCGGTATGTGGCCATCAGCCACCAGACCAGCGGCACCAGAATCCACAAGATCAGCTGAGGGATACCGCCGAGCGCTCCGCCGATCACGATCAATGCGGTGCCCGCAGTGTTGAGCAGCCCGATCCGGGCCAAGTCCCGCGCCGACCGCACTCGCTGGGTCCTGGTGAACAGTGCGATATGGACCAGCACGACGACCGCATACGCGAGACCGAACCCCAGGCCGCCGCCGTCGAACGCGTCTGGCACGGCGAGTGAGAGCAGCAGGAACCCCGCCATCCCGCCGAGTAGCAGCAGCCGTCGTGCTGCCGTGTTGGCGGCGACCGCATTTGTCAGCCATGCGTAGCCGCCGTACATCCAGAAGATGATCGCCAGCATTACGGCGACCCGCAGCAGGTGCAGCAGGTCTGGGTCGTGCGCCAGCACACTCGTCAGCTGAGTGATCGTAAAGACGAAGACGAGGTCGAAGAACAGCTCGAGAGTCGAGACGCGCTCGATCACATCCGAGCTTGTTGCTGTCACGCCGTGAGGGTACTAATCAGCGATGCTGCGGGTCGGGTCGACCGTCTCGAACCACGCACGCCGCCTCCGCCATGCCGGCTGCCACCTCGCGGCGTGCTCGTACGTCGTCGTTGATCATGCCCGCATCCGCCATGCAGCGAAATCTAATGCCGGGAGCGCAGTCCTGAACCACTCTTCCGTAACCGGTGAGCGACGTGTTAGACAGAGGTCACCAGCCGGCGTGCACCCGGGTCAGCGACGTCCTGAGGAGACCACCGTGATTACAGATTT
>DATCXA010000403.1:0-3782 GCA_036566085.1 Propionibacteriaceae bacterium | reverse complement strand
AGCACCGATGACAAGATCAACGTGTGCTGCGACGGCCTGCCTGGTCATGGCTCCGCCTGGATCCTCAACCGAGGTCTCCAGCCACAGCGTGTTGCTCCAGCCGTTTCGTTGCAGGCTCTCCTCCACCAGGGCGTGAAACTTCTCGCTGACCTTGGTCGGGTTATAGATGACCGCGCACCGGCGGCTTTGACTCTCCTGCTCAACAGATGTCACGTGGATTCCTACTCGTAATCAGATATCCGCAGCCCTGACCCGCTGACAGTTGTCGCGGTGTCATCTGGCCTCAATCTCCGCGCCCGACCGGCAGATCGCCTGTCTGGATGATGGTTTGGGCGATCGTTCGTAGCTTCACAGTGTCGCGAGACACAGAAGGGGGCTCAGGCGACGGCGGGCATGAGGTCATAAGCGCGATCCGAGATGGGACATACGACCCAAATAGCCCTGGCCGTGGCGCCATTTCGCCCGCGGCCGCGGCCCGGGAGGCGGCGGACACGTTCCAGGTTGGCTGTGCGTCAGCTAGAAGCAAATATTACCGCTCGCTAGCTACAGCTCCTACCGCTCGGATCGAGTCAAGAGGCGTGAGACACGAGTCAGCGCGCTCGATCTAGGAGCGTGGTCACCGCAGATCCGGGCCGACCTTCCGGGCCGCTGCCTCCGCCTCCACCTTGCTGACCTCGATGATCGCGCCTGAACCGTTCTGCGACGGCGGACGGTTGCATGTTTGTTTGTCATCACCGGCGCTCCCGCATCGAGTTCGGTTCGGTCTTGCCGCTAACGATCGGTCTGGCCGCCTTAAATTGCGAAAGTGTATGACGCGGCCACTAGTGTTTTCCCAAGTCAGCCCCCATAGCTCAGGGGATAGAGCAAAGGTTTCCTAAATCTCTGTCAAGGGGCTAGTCACGGACTATAGCCCGCCTTGACTAGCCGAAACGGTGTGCGTTGTAGGTCGTCACTGAGCATCATTCGCCGGTGTATCTGGCGCGTATCTGGCGCGGGCGGGCCAGCGTGGCGGTGTTCATGAGCCGACCGGTACCCTCGACCAGATGGCCCCGTAGCTCAGGGGATAGAGCACCGCTCTCCTAAAGCGGGTGTCGCGCGTTCGAATCGCGCCGGGGCCGCCGAACTGTTGGAAGCCTCGGCGAGTAAGAGGCAGCCTTGAGTGTGGCGCTTGCAGTCTTCGATGGGGTAGCCGTGATCGACCCAGCGGTGCTCGTTGACTGCCACATCTGCCAGGCTTTCGCGTCGGACATTCTGTCCTTGCCGTAGCGGAACTCGGCGACCACGTTCGGCGACGCAACATCCGTCGTGATCTTGGTGTTTTGGGTGGAACCCGGCGCTTCGCTTCTCGCAAGCTGCCACTCGATCCACGCTGTTCGTCGCAGGAAGTCGAAATCTTGGACTCGGAGCGCCGGCAGCTCGGCGATTCGCAGGCCAAAGCCGGCTTACGTGATCACTATTGCCCTTACTCCGTGGTGGCATTGCCTGAGCCAAGCCGGCACCCGCGCCACAAACAACCCGACATTCGCTCACGCTCCGAGCGCGGCATGCTAGGTCGCATCATGGGGTTGGACGCCACGAGCCGATCTTGGACGGCCGCCGCGAAGATGGATCCGCAAATGCGCCAACGGAAGCCGCGGAGTGCCAGGTGAGAGAACTTGGGATCGGTCGCTGACCCCAGCCCTGCACCTGTGAGGATCGTACGGCAGCGAGCCGCATGGAACCGATCTCGCCGTAAATGTGCTTGTTGATCAGGGAAGCGAGTCGCGTTGCCCTGATCGGCCGGTGGGGACCCGTCCCTGCCCATCGGCGGGTGTACTCACCCATCGTGACTGGATTCGCGTTGCTGGTGTAAACACCTGGCAACTTGGCTACCTCGACGGTCGCTAGGTGCCGCTCCGCCTCAGCTTTGCGGGTGAATGTGCGGGACGGCTCGCGACCATCTGCTCCGAGCCAGCGCGCGCGGTACATGCGCTCGGGGGCGCATTGAATGTGGCTCATCAGACAGCCAGCCCACTGACATCTACAGGGGCCGCAGAAGCGCGCGACCGCAACGATGGCCGAGGAACGCGAGATCCCTTGCGGCCCTGAGTGCCTCGGCGCTCGGTTCAACGCTCGAGGACCACTCGGGGACTGATGCTTGCGCCTCAATTACCAACGTTGGTCGACCTGCTGTTCCAGCCAAGCCTCAATGGCCTCTCGGCGGTACCGCACATGGCGGCCCACCCGGTAGCCGACGGGGCCGTCGCCCTTGTACCGCCAGCGATACAAGGTGTGAACGGGGATGCCCAACATTTCCGAGACATCCGTAAGCGACATCAGCTTGTCACCGGGCTGGAGTGTCATGATCATCTTCCTTTTGGTGGATCGAACACATGGACGCAGTCGCTGGGGCGGTTCGGGCAAGCGGCTTGGCCGGACCGCTCGACCGGTCGCGGACAGACGACCGTCAAAAGACCTAAGTCGCGAAGTGACAGCGGGCGGTCGTAGAGCAACAGATCGAACTCAGATGACCAGCTTGGAAGACGAGAACCGAGATGCTCTGGCGAGGCAGTTTCCTTACATGCAGAGAAAAACGCTGACCATGATTAACCGTGGGTGACCGCAGTTGCGTGGGGTATCGGGCACGGATTGGGCACGCGGCAACTCGTCGTTCGAATCAGCCTTTTGTCGAATGGGACCCCTGCTCGCGACGCAGGCCTGCGCGTGGACCATCAGGCATGAGCGACTCGGTAAGCGTCACGCGATCTCCGACAACTGGCTGTTCTTTCCTGTCGCGCGTATACCTGGTCCGAGTCGGGACAGACAGATGATTTTCGGCACGTCCGAGAGCGAACAGCTTGCGCTCAGGTCGAAGCTGTCGGAGGGGCCTGACCGAGGCAGCTACGATCGCTGAGACCGAAGTCACGTTCTGGCGCTCGGGCGCCATCATCATCTGCATGCCAGTGGGGGAGGACTGTGCGCATCTCGCGTCTGCAGCTGCATGACTTCCGGGGGTGGACCGACCTCGAACTCCAACCGCGTACTCTCGTCTTGCTCGCTGGTGTGCCTCGTGCCGGACGTAGCGACGTCATTTCGGCGCTCACGCGCCTGCTAGATCCCGCGTCTATCCGGGTTCAACCAGCGTTGAGCGATATCCGCCAGCAGCGCACCCGCGCAGCAACTGGCGCCACGATGTTGTCTGAAGACGAAGCGCCCGCCGCAAGGGATGATGTTGAGATATCCGCTGCCTCTCACGGTCAAGAGCATGCGGTCGCCGAGTTCGGCGAGGCGGAGGTGACCCTCGTCGATCTCGACCCCGAGCTTGCGCAGCTGTGCGACGGCTTCCTCGAGCCGCTCGACGGCGACGACCAGGTCGACCAGACGGGGAATGCGGCACCGGATGCCCCTTTCGGCGTGCGGTTGAGCTACCGGGTCAGTTACGACACGAAGACCGATTCGCTTGAGCACGTCGTGTTTTTTCCGGCGCGTAGCAATCCGACGACAGCCCAGTACGCGCGCGTGCCGACCGCGGTTCGGCGCGCGCTACCGGTCGTCGTGCTCAACGCACAGCGCCCGCTGCAATTGCGAGCTGAGGGCCTGTTACGTCGGCTTGTGACGGACCGTAATGCCGACGGCGCCTCGGCCGCGTTCAGCGCGCTCGAGGAGGCGGTGGCATTGGCCGCCGACGGTCTCTGTGCTGATGGGACGATCGCCGCGACGGTCGATGCCGTACTGCAAGCCGGCGGGCTCGCTCGGCACCTTTCCGAAACCTCGCCAGCAGCAACGGCGGTGCGCTTCCGCCC
>DATCXA010000402.1:0-2431 GCA_036566085.1 Propionibacteriaceae bacterium | reverse complement strand
CCGGCTCGTCCTCAGCATCGGCCGTTTCCTCACTTGCCGATTCGGGCTCGGGCATGAGCAAGGTCGGTTCGGCCTCCGTGGTCTGAAGCGAGACAACGAATTCTGGGTCCTGTCCGACCATGCGTAACTCGACGGAGGACGGTGCCAGCTCCGCGCTAATGGTGCCGGCCGCATCGGACAGCGCCTGGATAAGAGCGAGCCGGGTCGAGGACTCGATTGCTGTGCCAAGCCGCTGCGCAACGTGCTGGGTTTGTTCGTCAGCCAGTGAGGAGGCGTTGACGACGCCTGCTCGGACCGACTCGATGTACGGTGAAAGTTCCATGACGCCAGGGTGACATCAAAGTGACGTCAAATCAAGACTTTATGACGTCAAATAAGAAGTGCGCGCTGAGGTTCTCGAAGCGCGGGCTGGTGGTCTTCGACCGGCCCAAGGCACATCTGTCATGTGTCCCGCTTGACTGCTTCGAGTAGAAGCTGGGCGACGTCGAGCACCTCGGTGGTCTCCGGCGCGGATCCATCCGCCTGCTTGGCGGTCAATCCATCGGTCAACATGATGCGACAGAACGGGCATCCCGTCGCAATCGCATCGTGGCCATTGCTTCCCGAAGCCGCGAGAGTACGCAGCGCCTCATCGGTCCGGTTCTCATTGATTCGAGTACCGATCCGCTCCTCCATCCACATCCGGGCACCGCCGGCACCGCAGCAGAAGGATCGCTCGCGAGTCCGGGGCATCTCGGTGACTGTGGCACCTGGGAGGGAGCCGAGCAAGTCGCGTGGCGGATCGTAGATCTCGTTGTGCCGGCCCAGATAGCAAGCGTCGTGGTAGGTGATCGTCCGTCCGGCAATCGAGCCCTCGGGCGGCGCGACCGGGGTCAGCCGACCGTCGCGTACCAGCCGGTTGAGCAGCTGGGTGTGGTGCACCACTTCGCAGTTGAGGCCAAGTTGCGGATACTCGTTCTTGAGGGCGTTGAGACAGTGAGCGCAGGTCACGACGATCTTGGTCGCCTGTGCCTCTTGCAGCGTCTCGGCATTTTGCATCGCGAGCTGCTGATAAACGAACTCATTCCCGGAGCGTCGAGCCGGGTCCCCTGTGCAGGTCTCACCGTTGCCGAGCACTGCGTAGCTCACCCCGGCAATGTGCAGCAGTTCCGCGACAGCACGGGTCGTCTTCTTGGCGCGATCTTCGTACGCACCGGCGCAGCCGACCCAGAACAGATACTCCACCTCGCTGAGGTCCGCCACATCCTCACCGACCACCGGCACATCGAAAGACAGATCTTTGGCCCAGTCCATCCGGCCACGCGGGCTGAGATTCCAGGGATTTCCCTTGCTCTCCAGGCCTTTGAAAAGCCCGTTGAGCTCGGTTGGGAACTCCGCGGACATCATGACCTGGAAGCGGCGCATGTCGAGGATGTGATCAACATGCTCGATGTCAACAGGGCATTGTTGGACGCACGCACCGCACGTCGTGCAGGACCAGAGCACGTCAGGATCGATGACGCCAGGCACACCGTCGGTCACCTCGATTGGCCCAACCAGCGGTCGCACGGCCTCTGTTTTGGTCGGTTCCGGCAGCGCGGCACGGGCTGACTCTGCAGCCTGAAGATACGGCGCTTTGGCGTACGCGTGCTCGCGCAAATCCATGATCACGAGCTTGGGCGAGAGCGGTTTGCCGGTGTTCCAGGCCGGGCATTGAGACTGGCAGCGACCGCATTCGGTACAAGAAGTGAAGTCCAGCAATCCCTTCCAGGTAAAGTCCTCTACCTTCCCGACACCCAATGAGGCGTCTTCGTCGAGCTCCTCGATCTCGGCAAAGTCAAGCGGCTTTGAGTCGATCATGATCGGCTGGAGTTCGCCGAGTGCTGGGCGTCCGGACGATTCGCGCTTGAACCAAATGTTCGGCCAGACGGTGAATCGGTGCCACGCGACGCCCATAGTGATATTGAGACCGATGGTGACGAACCATGCCATTGAGATAATGATCTTGATCGCCGAAACGATCACAATGCCGGTCTCGAGCGCCGGAGTAGAGATCCCTGCCGGGAGCAGGAACCAGCTCAATGGGAAATGCAGCCGTGAGGTCTCCGTGCCAAGGAGTCGATACTCCATTGCGCGCAAGGCTAGAACGCAGATGACGATTCCGAGCACAGTGAGCTCAACGTAGTAACCCTGCCAAGATCGTGAGCCAAAGAATCTCGATTTTCGGCCACGGCCTCGGAGCAGCAGCCGGACCAAGATCAGGAAGCTGATCGAGATGAGGCCAGCCCAGGCGATGATCTCGCTGGCCCATTCGTAGACCACCCAGTGCCCGATGAACGGTATAGCGAAGCGGGGATTGAACAGTTGCCCGTACGCGGTGATCAACGTAAAGATCAAAGCACCGAAGGCGATGAACACGAACCAATGCGCAGCGCCGACCTTGGTCCACTGC
>DATCXA010000393.1:0-10198 GCA_036566085.1 Propionibacteriaceae bacterium | reverse complement strand
CCTGCTCAAGGATCTCATCGAGTGGGAATACCGCCAGTCCGTCATGCACCTGCGCGGCTGGGACCCATTGGCCAGCTGATCTCCCGCCATCGCCGAAGCAGGTCAACCTTCGTCGCCACAGCGCAGGTGGTCGCCCAGGTGTGCGCCTTCCTTGGAGTAGTCGCCGGTTTCGGCACATCTTGTGGATCGCGGGAGTCGCCGTATTGGCAAGCGGGTTGATTGGTGTCCTAGTCGACTCCGCTGGTTATTGGCGCCTGGAACGCGACCGGCCGCCTGCGCGCTAGGAGCCAGTCGAAACCGAGACTTGTCAGCCGATGATGATCTTGCCGATCACTCCGAACCCGGCGAGCAGCCCGAAGCACGTCAGCACGACGATCGCGGCGAATGCAGTTCCGATCCACCAGCGGCGGGCAGCCGAACGGCCGAGGTTGATCCACCCGAGGACTCCCCACAACACACCTTCGACGAGGAACCAGGTTTCGTTGAAGAGCAGGTCCTGAAGATCGGCGACGCGCCGATTCACGGTTGTAAACAATGGATAGTCCAGATGCAGCACGCCAACCAAGCTCAGCACACGCTGTATGTCGTCGATAAGCGCGTGCATAGTGAATCCGACGGCCAATACCCAGCACAAGCCGAGCAGGATCGGTCGCGCGCGCGGCATGTTCCACAGCGGAAGCACTGCGACCGGGAGCACTGCAATCCCGAGCAACAGCGCCGCACCCGCCAGATTGATCCCTCGCCATTGAGTTTCAGAGACGGGCGTACCGAACATGCCAACAGTGCCGCCAAATCCGTAGTACGCGCGATACCCCGCGTACCAGAGCCCCCAAAAGGTAGTTATCAGGCTCACCATCAGCAAGCGGGAACGGCTGCGCTGGAAAGGTGTTTGCAATCGACTATTCAGTCCCGAACCTCGAACAAGGCGCCACAAATTCGAAACTACCCGAGCGACGAGGCCGCCCACCTGGCGTCGGCGCTACGGCGAATCCTCGTTGAACACAGTCAGCGACTGCCCGGTGCTCGGCCTACGGCCTAGTCGTGCGGCACGTCGGTAGCCGCTGCCAGTCTCGTCCCCCACCATACTGCTGATGATCTTGCGCACTTGCAGCGCGGCGGCATCGGCGCTGACATTGACCTCCTTGCGAGGTCCGTCGGTGTCCAGCACACCTTGCATGGTCTCGAGGATTCGTTTCACCCGTTGGTAGTAGTCGGTGAAGATCGGCAGCAATACCTTCCCGGCCTGCTCGCCAAGCGCAAAATTCCTGCTGACCCGCCACGCATGCCGTGTTCTGCCCGGCGCGATCGGCGTAACCGCATGCGTGAAGCGAAAAGTGTGCACCTGAGTCTCATTCGGTGCCGTTTCGACGTGGACATCCCACCGGTCCACCCACAGGCCCGGGGTTACGAAGGCTCCCTGTTCGCGCTGCACGTAATCGGCGTCGGCCGGCAATCCGAGCAGCTCCGCTTGCCATCCTGGTAGCGGCGCCGGCTGGTAGGTACGCGAGAACGACACCGTTGTCTCGGTAACTTCTACCTCAAGCGGCGGTGGCGAGCTGCGCAGTACGGGCGGCGCAATGTAGGGATCAACGACCGCAACATGGGTGATATCGGCGAAGTTCTCGTGGAGCAGCAGGAGGTCGGCTTCGGTCTCCCATTCGGCGCCGAGAGTCGCCCAACCCGGATCGCTGAGCCATGGCGTTGCTGCCGGTGGACGGAGGCTGGCGACTGCGGGTTCACCCAGCCACACCCAGACGAAGACTCCATCCTCGTGAACGGGGAATGCCCGCACCTGGGCACCAACCGGGATCTCGCTCTGGGTCGGCACATGGACGCAGAAGCCGCGCGCATCGTAGACGAAACCCGTGTAGCCAGAGACAATGCGATCGCCGTCGAGGTGGCCGAGGCTGAGCGGATAAGGCCGGTGGGCACAACGATCCTCGAGCGCGATCGAGGTTCCGTCGGTGGTACGGAACAAAACGACACCCGTTCCAAGGACGCGGCGCCCCAGCGGCTCGCGGCCGACCTCGGCGGTTGTGGCCACTGCGTACCAACAATTGCGCGGATGTACCCGGGACCAGTCAATGCGGCCTGAGGATTGCGGGTTCATAGATTTATCACCGTTTCTCTCTGCTCAGAGATCAAGAACCAGTCGAGGTGATCGGCAGCGAGAGACGCACACCATCATGTACTCGTTCGAGGCTTGCTCCTCCTCGTTGAGGACCGAGTCGCGGTGGTCCACATCTCCCTCGATGACCTCGGTCTCGCAGGTTCCGCAGACCCCCTCCAGACACGACGCCAGAACGCTCACGCCCGCCTCCCGGATCACTGTGAGCACTGATTTGTCCGGCGGCACCTCCAGGGTCACTCCAGAGCGTTGCAGCACCAGCTCGAACGTCGAATCGGCCTCAGCAGCCCGAGACTGTGGCTTGGCGCTGAACCGTTCGAGGTGCAGCGACCCTGGCGGCCACTTCTCGCAGAATTTCTCAACCGCGCCGAGGAGAGGCTCTGGACCGCAGCAATAGACCAGTGTGTTCGGCTGCGGCGTCCCGAGGGCGGATTCGAGATCCAGCATTCCCTCCTCGGCCTGCGGAACGATCTTCACCCGATCGCCGTACTGCGCGAGCTCCTCGAGGAAGCCCATCGACGCGCGTTCCCGGCCGCCATAAAGCAACCGCCAATCCGCACCCGAGGCATCGGCCTCAGCGATCATCGGCAAGAGCGGCGTGATCCCGATCCCGCCAGCAACGAACAGATACCGCGGGCTCGCGACCAGTGGAAAGTGGTTGCGCGGACCTCGAACCCGCACGATCGAACCCGGGGCGAGGATGGCGTGCACCCGCTCCGACCCACCGCGGCTGTCCGGCGCGCGCAAGACACCCACTCGCCAGACGTTTGGTTTCGATGGGCTGCCGCACAACGAATACTGGCGGATCAGCTCATCACCGAGAACGAAATCGATATGTGCGCCCGGGGTCCATGGGGGCAGTTCCTCACCATTCGGGTCAGCGAGAGTGAGCGCCACCACTCCGTCGGCGACGATCTGCGCCTCCCGCACCACCAGGTCAGCCTCGTGCTCCCGGACGATGGTTTGAGTTGTCATGTATCACTCATCCGCCCACGCTGCTCGGAATCAGCATTGTTTGGATACGAACGATAGCGTCCGAGCCGCGCTCCGGACAACCGGCTGGAGCGAGCCAATCGTTAGGATCCAAATTAGACTCAGGCCGTGCGCGCCCTGCTTATTCAGCATGATCACATTTGCACTCCTGGCTTCGTAGGAGAGCGGCTGCTCGATCGCGGTCTCGACCTCGTGGTGCACCAAGTAGTGAGGGAAGATCGTTTCCTCTCGCCCAATGTTGAGGTCGAGTTTCCAGACCCGACAGATTTCGACGCGATCATTCCCATGGGAGCGCCGTGGTCCGTTTATGATCATGAGGCGATTGGTACCTGGGTGCCGGCAGAGCTCACGATGCTACGTGATGCTCATCAACACGAAGTACCCGTGCTCGGCATCTGCTTCGGCGGGCAAATGCTTGCTGCCGCCCACGGCGGGTCGGTCGCCCGGTCTGCAGCGCCAGAGATCGGCTGGGTCAACGTCGACTCCGACGATGAATCGCTTGTTCCATCGGGCACCTGGTTCCAATGGCACTACGACCAGTGGCAGCTGCCCAAACACGCACAGGAAGTGGCGCGCAACGCCAACTCGTCACAGGCTTTCGTCCTCGGCCGAAATCTTGCGGTGCAGTTTCATCCCGAAATGACCTCAGAGATTCTTACCTCCTGGATCGCAACTGGAGGTGCCGCTGAAGTTGATCAATTTGGCATGGAACTCGAGACCCTGGTACGCCAAACGGCGGAAAGTGATGCCTCCAATCGGGAGGGGGCCCACCGATTGGTCGACCAGTTTCTGGCTCGCATGATCGTCCAACCAGGTGATCAAGATTCCGGGTAAGGCTTCAGAAGGGGGTCTCCAGATCGGCTAATCAGGTCATCAGTTAGCCGCTATCCGGACCGGAAACTTCTTGATCCCGTTGATGAAGTTGCTGCGTACCCGCCTCACCTCGCCGTTCAGCTCGATCGAGGCGAGTCTAGGGATGAGTTCGGTGAACATCAGTCGGATCTCCATCCGTGCCAGCGCGTTGCCCAGACAGACATGGGGACTGCCCTTGCCGAAGGTCAAGTGATCAACGTTGGTACGGGTGACGTCGAACCGATAAGGGTCGGAGAACACCGCCTCATCCCGATTGCCGGACGCAAACCACATCACGACCTTCTCGCCGGCCTTGATTTGCTTGCCGCCAAGCTCGACATCCCGAGTCGCCGTACGCCGGAAATGGTAGACCGGCGAAGCCCAGCGCAGAAACTCCTCCACTGCACCTGGAATCAGCTCCGGCTGCTCTTGCAGCAGTTTCAGTTGATCTTGGTTCTCTATCAGCGCCAGCATCGACTGACTGATCGCGTGCCGGGTCGTCTCATTGCCCGCGATCACTAGTAACAAGAAGTAGTTGTCGAAGTCACTCGCCGACAGCGGCTGGCCGTCTTCGGGAACTTTGTTCACCAGAATGCTGGCCAAATCGGTGCCATCGCCGCCTTTGCGTTTTCGAGCGAGCTCTCGGCCGTACTCAAATACCTCAAGTGATGCCGGAGAGCGGAAGGGCAGATGCTTGTATTGATCACTGTCGGGGTCTGTAATCAGGTGCTCGGTGTAGTCGGGGTCGGTGTTGGCCACCATCTGGTTACCCCAGTTGATCAACATGCCGGTATCGCTGACCGGTACGTCGAGGAGTCGCACTAACACGTTGATCGGGAAGTCAGCGCTGACTTTCTCAACAAAATCGAATTCGTTGTTCTGCAGGGCGTTGTCGACCGTGACCTTGGTCAAATCGCGCAGGAAATCCTCGTAGTTCCGAGCCAGCGGTCCTGGGCTGAACTGCCGCATGATCAGCTTCCGCAGCGCGCGGTGCCGTGGCCCTTCGGTCTCGAGCATGGAGCGCCGCAGATCCATCAGGTCGTCATCGACTTCCTCGAGATTGACGTATTTTGTTGAGGTGTAGGTCTCCGGATCCCTATCCACCGCATCGATGTCGGTGTATTTCGTCACCGCCCAAAAGCCGCTATTCGGCGGCGCTTCCGAAGTCCAGTGCACCGGATCCTCCGCGCGCAATGTGTCGAACATGGCCCAGCCTTCGTTCCGGGCAAAAGCATCAAGATCGGTGAGATCGACTTGATCAAGTGGTATAGCGGTCGGCTGCGACACGATCTCTCCTTGTCAGAGGTGATAGGCGTATTCGCGGAATTCCCAGTCAGTGACCCAATGGCTGAAGCGTTCCAGCTCATTTCGCTTGTACGTCAGGAAGGTCTTGACGAACGGCTCCCCGAGGATCCGGACCATCTCGGTGTCCTCCTCCAGAGCATGCAGGGCGGTCTCAAGATCACCGGGAAGTTTCTCCGCCTTACTCGGGTCGTACCCGTAGCCCTCCAGTCGTTCCGGTGGAGCCAGCTCGTCACGGATTCCGAGATACGCGGCGGTGAGCAGTCCCGCGATTGCCAGATAGGGATTCGCGCTGGCATCGCCGAGTCGCAGCTCCATGCGAGAGGCCCTGCCGCGCTCCGGTGGGACGCGCACCATCGCACTCCTGTTGTCCAGTCCCCAGTCGATCAACCAGGGGGCTAGCGTGTCCGGGCCAAAACGCTTGAAGGAATTGATCGTCGGGTTGCTCACTGCCGACAAGGCTGGTGCGTGGGCGAGCACACCGGCGATCGCCGACCTCGCCGTCTTGGACAGCCCGTCCTCGGTCGTGGGATCGTCAAACAGCGGCTGACCGACGTCATCCCAGGTGGAGAAGTGGATATGGAAGCCCGACCCGCCTTCGTCGTTGAACGGCTTGGCCATAAAGGTCGCAAGCTTGCCGTCCTGCCGAGCCAGTTCTTGGATGGCGCTCTTGAAGCGGAACGCACGGTCGGCCGCATCCAAGGCTTCGGAGTGCCACAAGTTGATCTCGAACTGTCCGCTGGAGAACTCATGGTTGGCCGCAACGACCTCCAGACCGAAGTCGGAAAGGTGGCGGAGGGTACGCAGCAGCACGTTCTCGGGATCACCCTTCAAACCGGCCACGTACACATTGCCGGTCGCCTCCCCGTACCGCTGCCAGCCAGTGGGATTCTTGTCAGTCCGCTCCAGCACGTAAAACTCAAGTTCCGGGCCGACCGTTGGTCGCATGTCTAGATCGGCGAACTGCTCGATCACCCGCTTCAGCACCATGCGCGGACTCTCCTGGGAAGGCGAGCCGTCCGGGTTGAAGACGTCGGCGATGACATGAGCAACGCCCTTCTCCCATGGCACGAGCTGGACGGTGCTGACGTCGGGGAAGGCGAGGACATCGGGCAGGCCAGCCTCGAGCCCGCCTTCGATATCGACCACATCGCCCATCGGCGTGGTGCCGTAAACCGAGCGACAGAAGGCCACACCGTCACCGACCGTACGAGCGAACCGGTTGACCAAGATGTCGCGCCCGCGCTCGGTGCCGATCAAGTCCGCATAACCAACGCGAACAACGTCGATGCCTTGCGTGACCAGCTCGGCCGCGAAGTCCTCTAAACCCGTCGTATCAAAATGCGCCATCCCGGACCTCCGCGCGCCGACTGTCAGATGTGCTCAGCTACCCGCAGCCTGGTCGGAAACCTACGTATACGTAGGTTTCGCACGGTCTGCATAGGTTGCAACCTGTGTAGACCGCCAGCAACCTACGTAGACGTAGGTTCCGAGCAGTCATTTGGGCCCGAACAGTATCGCCTGACTAAGCCTATGGCAAGTGAACGCTGCGTGCGAGGTGCAGTAGATCGCGTTGCTAAAGGATTGCCACGACGAGTACCGTACGGATCCAAACGATCTTCCTCATCGGCTCCCAGGAGTGCTGCATGACCGACGTCAAAGGCTTCTTCTACCCGCGTACCGCAAGCGGCCGGTCATCGCTCATCCCCTCACCTCCGTGGTACTACTCAGGTGATCTGCTTACGGTCGAGTACCGCACCGACCCCGCGCGAGTCGCCGAACTGCTCCCAGCTCCCCTTGCCCTCGCCGATGAGGATCCCGGCGCCGTGGCCTTCATCTGGGCCGACTGGCAGTCCTGCTCATCCTCGCGCGAGGAGCTGCTCGATCCGGTCCGCTCCCAATACAAGGAGGCCTTCGTCGTTGTCCGCTGCAGCTTCGAAGGCCAGACGTTCTCCCGTTGCGTCTACATCTGGGTCGACAAGGACTTTGCGATTGCCCGTGGAATTCATCAGGGCTACCCGAAGAAGCTGGGTTCCATGTGGCAGACCCGCCCGCATCCGTTTGGGCAGGCTGCACCACAGATCGCCGCCGGCGGAGTGTTCGGTGCCACCCTGGCCAGCGGTGACCGCCGCTTAGCTGAGGCCGTGCTGACGCTCCGAGAGCAATCGGAGACCAACGGCTTTGTCAATGCCCACAAGATGGCCCACCACCGGATCCTGCCCGGCATCGGGTCTGGCGCGCCGGATGCTTTCTCGGAGCTGATTGAGTCGGGCTCGAGCGAGTTCGAAGGTGGTCAGGCGTGGACCGGCGATGCGGAGTTGCAGCTATTCGATTCACCAAGCGAAGAGCTCTCACGGCTACCGGTCCAGGAAATCATTGGCGGCTATTACCGGCAAGTCGGTGTCGTCTGGAACGGCGGCCGATCACTGGCAACCCTCTAGCATGGCCGTCATGCCCGATCGCCACACTCTTGCCGAAACCGAGAAGGCGATGAGCGCACACATCGGCGAACTGCCACTTGACTTCGCGGCCGCGGCCGCGGTCTCGAGTCTCTATCGAGCCGCCAACGCGGTTCGGGTACATCTGACAAATTCGGTGCTGCGAAAGCACGGACTTACCTGGACTGGTTTCGTCGTGCTGTGGGTGGTGTGGATCTCGGATGGAGTGGAGACCCGCCGCGCCGCTGAGAATGCTGCGATTTCCAAGGCCACACTTACCGGGGTGGTCAAGACTCTCGAAGGCCGCGGACTCATGACCCGGCGAGTCGGCGATACTGACCGACGGCTGGTCAACCTTGAGCTGACGCCGGCCGGGCTCACTTTGATGAAAGAGCTGTATCCGGTTTTCAACGCCGCAGAGGCCGAGATCGTCGCGGGATTATCGCCAAAGGGCCTCACTCAACTGACGAACAGTCTCCGATCCATCGTCACCAACCTCGAGACCAAGACCAGCACCGCAGCAGCCGATGACGCCGAGGAGCTGAGCGTTCAAACGTGAGCTGATGCGCTCACCCGACGATCGCGCCTTTGCATTTGCTCCGCTGCAGCGTCGACAAAATGCCGGAAGACCTCGGCCTGGACAGGATCTGCTGCTGCCGAATCCTCAGGGTGCCATTGCACACCGAGGTACCAGCCCGCGTGATCTTGTAACGTCACGGCCTCGATCACACCGTCGACGGAGTACGCCGCTGGACTCAAGCCAGTTCCAAGTGTGGCAATGCATTGGTGGTGGTAGCAGGAGATGGCAGTGCGACGCCCCACGATCTCTCCTAGCGGCGACTCCTCGTCGACATCAAGATCATGTACCCGGTTGCGGTGGTTACCAACCGTGTCATCCATGTCCTGGACAAGATCACCGCCGAGCGCAACATTGACAAGCTGCGTGCCTCGGCAGATAGCCAATAACGGGAGGTGGTCGCTGAGTGCGACGTGCGTCACGGCAAGATCGAATGCATCTTGTTCTTCGTCGACCCCGTACTGGGTTGGGTGTGGCTGCTGGCCGAACCAGCTGGCCGCAACGTCGCCGCCGCCTGGTAACAGCACTCCGTCGGCAAACCAAATCCGTTCCCGCGCGGCATCGACGTCTACTTCATGATCAGGCGCGTACGGGTGCACCACCACCGGCTCTCCGCCGGCCGCGAACACCGCTACAACGAGGGCTCGAGCGGTCACTTCCGCTTCGTAGCGGAGGGCCGTGGCGCCCGGAGAGAAACGCGCCGGGATAACGATCAACGGTCGGCGGATGGCTGACTGCTTCTCAGCCATAACGAATCCACGTTGTCTTGAGATAGGTGTATTCCTCCATCGCGTGCCGGGACTTGTCGCGGCCGAAGCCCGACAGCTTGACTCCCCCGAAGGGCACCGCCATGTCGCCTTCCTCGTAGCAGTTGACCCAAACGGTTCCCGCCCGAAGCGCCCGCGACACCCGGTGCGCGGTACCAAGATCAGAAGTCCAGAGCGCAGCCGCCAGGCCGTACGGCGTGTCGCCTGCGAGGTGTACCGCCTCGTCCTCGTCTCGAGCTATCTGGACGGCGAGCACCGGCCCGAAGATCTCGTCGCGCACTATCGGGTTGTCCGGGCGCGCACCGACCACCACGGTCGGTTCGAGGTACGCTCCGCCAGTCTCGGTCAGCACCCGCTGTCCACCGACTCGGAGCGTGGCGCCCCCAGCAAGACCTTGATCGATATGCCCCAGCACGCGCTGCAGGCTCTGCTCGTCGACCAGCGGTCCCATCTTCGTATCGGGCAGCAGCGGATCGTTGGGAAACCACTGGCCCGACGTTTCAACGATCCGATCAACTACCCGATCTGCTACGTCAGCATGGACCACCAGCCGCGAGCCCGCCGTACACATTTCGCCGGAATTGAAGTAGATCGCCCAGGCGGCCCAGTCCGCAGCGGCATCGAGGTTCGGGGCGTCGGGAAGGATGATGTTTGGTGACTTTCCACCCAGCTCGAGATAGACCCGCTTGAGGTTGCTGTCGGCCGAGTAACGCAGGAAGTGCCGACCGACCTCGGTAGATCCAGTGAAGGTCAGAACGTCAACGTCGGGGTGCTCACCGAGCCGGCGTCCGACTACCGGCCCATCGCCGCTGATCACATTGAAGACCCCCGGCGGCAACCCGGCCGCAGCCGCCAGTTCAGCAACCCTTTGCATAGACAGCGGGGACTGCTCAGCGGTCTTGAGTACGACGGCGCAGCCGGCCGCAAGGGCCGGCGCGAACTTCCAACTGCCCAGCGTCAACGGGAAGTTCCATGGGACCACGGCTGCAACAACGCCGGCGGGCTCCCTAGTCACCAGCGCCAGCTCGCCCAGTTCGGTGGGCGGAATCTCACCGGATTCCTTGTCGGCCAGCTCGCCGTAGAAGCGTAAGCACCGAATGATCGCCCTCAGCTCGATCTGGTATGCGTCCCGGATCGGCTT
>DATCXA010000378.1:0-2779 GCA_036566085.1 Propionibacteriaceae bacterium | reverse complement strand
TGGCGCCGGCACCGGCTCCTCAATCACCGACAACGAGTTCACAGCCGCCGGTGCGAAGATCGTCGCCAGCCGCGACGACGTCTGGCAGGACTCGGAGCTGATCTTGAAGGTCAAGGAGCCGATTGCGATCGAGTACGAGTGCATGCAGCCCGGCCAGGTGTTGTTTACCTATCTGCATCTCGCAGCCAGCCGGGAATGTACCCGGGCGTTGTTGGACCGGAAGGTCACCGGTATCGCGTACGAGACGGTGCAGTTGCCCAATGGCACCCTCCCTCTGCTCGCCCCGATGAGCGAGGTGGCCGGCAGATTGGCGCCGCAGGTCGGTGCCTACCATCTGATGCGGCAAGGCGGCGGCCGCGGCACCCTAATGGGTGGTGTCTCAGGCGTTTATGCCGCCAAGGTGGTCGTCATCGGCGCTGGCGTTTCGGGCATGAACGCGGCGGCGATCTCGCTCGGCATGCAGGCCGAGGTGCTGCTGCTAGACCGCAACATCGACAAGCTTCGCGAGGCGGACCGGATCTACCAAGGTCATCTGCAGACCGTGGCATCCAATGCGTACGAGGTTGAGCGCGCGGTTCTCGACGCGGATTTGGTGATTGGCGCGGTATTGGTCCCGGGCGCAAAGGCGCCGACCCTGATCAGCAATGAACTGGTCTCCCGGATGAGGCCCGGCAGTGTGTTGGTCGACATCGCCATCGACCAAGGTGGCTGTTTCGAAGACAGCCGGCCCACTACGCACGCGGAACCGACCTTCCGGGTGCACAACTCGGTGTTTTACTGCGTGGCTAATATGCCGGGCGCGGTGCCGAACACGTCGACGTACGCACTGACCAATGTCACCCTGCCGTACGCATTGAGCTTGGCCAATCGCGGCTGGCGAGACGCGCTTCAGGCCGATCCTGCACTAGCGCTGGGATTGAACACCCACGATGGGATGATCACCAACACTCCAGTCGCCCAAGCGCATGGGCTCGAGCATCGGGAGCTGGCCGACGTCCTCGGTTGATGCCTCACAGCTGCTGGGGCTCATCCAGACCTATCTCGACCACTTGACCGTGGAGCGTGGCATGTCCCGCCATACTGTCGCTGCCTACCGTCGCGACCTGCACCGCTACGCCGACTATCTGGCCGAGCTCGGTGTCAGCGATCCGTCTCGGGTGAGCAGCGCCATGATCGGCAATTACGCAGCTAGATTGCGAGAGGGCATAGCGGCACCCGGTGGCGACGGCTGGATTGAGGCACCGCTGGCAAATGCGAGTGTCGCGCGCGCTGTAATAGCCGTCCGCAGCCTGCACCGCTTCGCTGCGGCCGAAGGGCTGACTGCTGAGGATCCAGCACGGAGCGTCCGGCCGCCGAAGCCCCCGAGGCGGCTGCCGAAGGCCTTGAGCTTGGAGCAGGTCCAGGCCATGCTCGCGGTTCCAGCCACCGACACCGAAGTAGGCCTGCGTGATGCGGCGCTACTGGAGCTGCTGTATGGCACCGGCATTCGGATCTCCGAGGCCGTGAACCTCGACGTAGATGAGGTGGATCGGTTGGCCCGGACGCCGGCTGACGAGCCGGCGCCGGGACTGCGGGTCCTCGGCAAAGGCGACAAGGAACGCATAGTGCCGGTGGGCTCGTACGCTCGCAAGGCGCTGGAAGCCTATCTCGTACGCGGACGGCCGATGCTCGTCGCGGCGGGCCGAGGAACTCCGGCGTTGTTCGTCAATACCAGGGGCGACCGGCTCTCGAGGCAGAGCGCCTGGGCAGTCCTGCGGTCGGTTGCTGAAAAAGCCGGCATTACGGCCGAGGTTTCGCCACACACCCTGCGGCACTCTTACGCGACACATCTGCTTGACGGTGGCGCGGATATTCGCGTGGTGCAGGAGCTGCTAGGTCATGCCTCCGTTACGACCACCCAGATTTATACGCTCGTAACTATCGAGCATTTACGGGAAGTCTTCCTCACTTCCCATCCTCGTGCGTATTAGTGTCGTGTCGACAAAGCTGCTTGCTGCTCGGTGGCATTAAGCTCGGCGGGACGCAACCCACGTGGTCTCGAGCCGTCTGGCAATGAGGAGGCAGGAGTGGAGCAACTCCACGGGGGCGGCGATGCTTCCCCCGTTGTCCCTGCGCAAAATGGCCCTGTTCAAAACGGCCCTATTCAGAATGGCCCTGTTCTAAATGGCCCCGTGCTAAATGGCCCCGTGCTAAATGGCGCAGGATCGTCGCGCAGCGTCGTTGCTGACCTCACAGACCAGCACTACCTCGACGCCACCGAGCTGGACTCGCTTTATCGCGACGAGCAGCAATCCACGATCGATGAAAGCTTCGCCGTACCTGCTCCACCCGACGGCATAGCGCAACCCGTTGAACGAGAACCGATCATCGGCCCGACCGGTCGACCCTGGCCGGACCTACCCGAACCGCCACCACTGACCGAACACGGACCTGCCCTGATCATTGCCATGTGCAACCAGAAGGGCGGCGTCGGCAAGACCACTACGACGATCAACCTCGGCGCAGCGCTCGCCGAGCTCGGCCGACACGTGCTGCTCGTCGATTTCGACCCCCAGGGTTCGCTCTCAGTCGGGCTCGGCGTCAATCCGCACACCCTGCCCGCGAGCATCTACAACCTCCTCATGGGTCAGGACATGTCCATCGATGAGGTCATCGGCCAGACCAATGTCCCCGGACTGCACATCTTGCCCAGCAATATCGATCTATCGGCGGCTGAGATTCAGCTCGTGTCTGAGGTGGCGCGAGAGCAGACGCTGCTGCGGCTGCTGGAGGCGGTGCG
>DATCXA010000364.1:0-5636 GCA_036566085.1 Propionibacteriaceae bacterium | reverse complement strand
GGCTTGATCTTCGGTTTCCGCACCACGAGAACGAGCTGGCGCAGTCCCGGGCTGCGGGACAGCGCTTCGCGCGGTATTGGATGCACAACGCGCTTGTGACTAGTGCGGGAGAAAAGATGAGCAAGTCGCTGGACAACAGTGCGCTCGTCTCAGAGGTGATCAAGAGATTTCCCGCGCGTGCGGTACGGCTCTATCTGATTCAGCCGCATTATCGCTCGCCTATCGAGTATTCCGATGCTGCGATCGCCGAATCTGTGGCCGCGCTCGATCGGATCGACAATTTCGTTCGCCGGGCTGCCGACGTGGTCGGGGTCGCGGCCGAACGACTGCCGCCGGAATTCGTTGCAGCTATGAATGATGATCTTGGTACGCCCACCGCGGTCGCAGTGCTGCACAATGCCGTACGGGACGGCAATCTGGCGCTCGATGCAGGCGACGCTGATGTCATTGCGGCCCGATTGGCTGAAGTGATGGGCATGCTGGGGATCTTGGGCTTGGATGCCGCCAGCGGCGCCTGGGAACGCGGCATGGATCAACAGCTGACCGCCGTCGTCGATGGCCTAGTCACCGAGCTGCTGAAGCATCGTGAGGCAGCCCGGGAACGCCAGGATTTCGCTGCGGCCGACGCCATCCGTGATTCTCTTGCCGCGCTGGGAGTCGAAGTCTCCGATACCCCGCAGGGCCCCCGCTGGCGGGTCCGCTGATGCCTGGGAACAGCCAACGCAAAGGCGCGGTACGGCGTAAGGGCAGGGGCAATACCGCTGGTTCCGGAGGCCGGGTAAGGCGCGGGCTCGAGGGAAAAGGTCCAACGCCTAAGGCGGAGGATCGGCCTTATCACTCTGCCTATCGGACCAAGAAAGCCGCTAGTCAGCACAAAGCAGGCCGCCCATCGACGTCAAAAACGGGCCGCCCTGGATCTGGCCCCGAATGGGTGGCCGGCCGCAATTCAGTGTTGGAGGCGATGGAGGCGGAGATCCCGATCCGAACCGCGTACGTCGCAGAGGGCGCCGAACGCGACGACCGGCTCCGCAGCATCGTCAAGCTCGCGGCAAGCCGCGGCACAGCGTTGCTCGAAGTAACCCGTGCTGAGCTTGATCGGCTGACAGGCGGCGCTGTCCACCAGGGGGTGGCGTTGCAACTGCCGGCTTTCGAGTACGCCCACCCAGATGACCTGCTGACGGCCGCTCTCGATTCCGATCACGAGCCGCTCATCGTTGCGGTGGACTCGATCACCGACCCACGCAATCTTGGAGCGATCGTTCGGTCGGCCGCGGCATTCGGCGCCGACGGCGTACTGATTCCGGAACGCCGCTCGGCCGGCATGACAGCAGCAGCCTGGAAGACTTCTGCCGGCGCCGCCGCCCACATCCCGATTGCCCGAGCAACAAACCTCAACCGCACCCTGCGTGCGTACGCTGACGCTGGGCTGAGCCTGGTTGGCCTGGACGGTAGCGCCGAGACGACGATCTCCGAGGTACCCGGCGCGTCCGGGCCCCTGGTGCTGGTGGTCGGTAGCGAGGGGGCGGGCCTGTCCCGACTGGTCCTCCAGGCCTGTGACTCTCTGGCGGCAATTCCGATCAGCAAGACTGTCGAATCCCTCAACGCCGGGGTGGCGACCGGAATCGCCCTCTATGAACTCTCACAACAGCGCGTCGGACGGCTGGACTAATGTAGGCGGGGCCCGATTTTCAGGCCCGGTTTTCATCTCAGGAGTGCTCGTGACCGACGTCGTCTCGCCCGCCACCCAGAACGAAGCCCCCCAAAATGAAGTCCCCCACGATGATGCCGGGGAGACCGAACGCTCAGGCTCCGACTATTGGGAAAGCGCCTCACAGGCCTACCGTGCGGCGCTCTCGGTGATTGAAACTGTGGAGCCGCGGATCTCTGGTGCGATTCGGTCCGAACTGAGCGACCAGCGCGCCTCCCTGAAGCTCATCGCTTCCGAAAACTACGCATCTCCTGCCGTGCTGCTGACTATGGGCAGCTGGCTATCCGACAAGTACGCCGAGGGGACCATCGGACATCGCTTCTATGCCGGCTGCCAGAACATCGACACGGTCGAGGCGGTCGCAGCCGAGCATGCGCGGGAACTGTTCGGAGCGGAATACGCCTACGCCCAGCCGCACTCCGGAATCGACGCCAACCTGGTGGCCTTTTGGGCCATCCTCGCCAACCGGATCGAGCTGCCTGAGCTGGCTGCTCTAGGCGCAAAGACTGTCAACGATCTGACCGAAGAGCAGTGGGAGGAGCTGCGGCACAAATTCGGCAACCAGCGCGCCCTCGGCATGTCCCTAGATGCTGGCGGCCACCTCACTCACGGCTTCCGGCCGAACATCTCCGGCAAGATGTTCCATCAGCGCTCGTACGGGACTGATCCCGAGACCCAGCTGCTGGATTATGACGCAGTACGCGCGATGGCGCGGGAGTTTCAACCGTTGATCTTGATCGCCGGCTACTCCGCATATCCGCGGCGGATCAACTTCGCAAAAATGCGGGAGATCGCCGACGAGGTCGGTGCGACCCTGCTGGTTGACATGGCCCACTTCGCCGGCCTGGTAGCGGGAAAGGTCTTCACCGGCGATGAGGATCCGGTGCCACATGCCCATCTCGTCACAACAACGACCCACAAGTCATTGCGTGGCCCCCGCGGT
This sequence comes from Propionibacteriaceae bacterium, assembly GCA_036566085.1. GTDB lineage: Bacteria > Actinomycetota > Actinomycetes > Propionibacteriales > Propionibacteriaceae > Microlunatus. The sequence continues at coordinate 2,985 of DATCXA010000364.1, read as the reverse complement.
GGGCTGGTGCTGGCGACCAAGGAGTATGCGGACTCGGTTGACCGCGGCTGCCCGCTCGTGCTGGGTGGCCCGCTCGGCCACGTGATCGCATCGAAAGCGGTCGCGCTAGCGGAAGCGCGGACCCACGAGTTTCAGGTCTACGCGCAGGCCGTTGCTGATAATGCCAAGATCTTGGCCGATGGCTTGCTGCGACGTGGCGCAAAGCTGGTCACCGGCGGCACGGACAACCACCTCGTGCTGATCGATGTGACAACGTTCGGGCTGACGGGCCGCCAGGCGGAGTCTGCATTGTTGGACGCGGGCATTGTGACGAACCGGAATGCCGTGCCAGCCGATCCCAATGGCGCCTGGTACACCTCTGGCGTGCGTATCGGTACGCCGGCGCTGACCACTCGCGGATTCGGTGCCGAGGAGTTCGACAAGGTCGCTGAGCTGATCGTGACCGTGTTGAAGAACACCAGCCCAGTCATTGCCTCCAGCGGTCAACCGGGCAAGGCTAAGTATGTGCTTGCCGACGGTGTGGCCGAGGCCACCAAGGCCGCGTCAGCGGAGCTCCTCGATGCCAACCCGCTCTACCCAGGGCTCGCTCTATAGAACACTGACGCTCGAAGGACTCAGGCATGGAGCCGACGACAATAACGACGATCTTCATGATCCTGTTTGCCATCGGCGTCACGAGCTGGGCGGTCTACTGTTGGTTCAGCGATTGGCAACCCGTAGTCCGGCGGTACCTGACGCCTGAGGAAAAAATGGAGGCCGAGATCCAAGACGCCGTACGGCAGATGCGGCAGGCCATCGAAGATTACGAGCGAGGCGATCGGCACCTCTGATCGGCAACGCGTCATCAGCCCTCGCCTAATCTCTATATATGCGCCGTGCCATTGTTGCCACCGTCCTCGGCTTCACCGCCCTCCTGGGATTGACTTCATGTGCTCAAACGAACATCCAGGCGGCGGACGTTTACAAGATCGGTTGCCCCGCCGTGGACGTGGCAGTCGGAGGTGGCTCCGCCGTGAGCAAAGTGACAGTGGCCGCGCTCAAGAAGCTCAGCGCGTCTGGCAAGCTCGATCCCGAGCCGCAACGCTGGGTGGACGCCACCATCAGCCTTTTAGAGTCCGACGATCCCAAGAATCCGCCATCCGACGCCAAGAAGTTGATCATCGACGGTTGTGCGAAGAACGGCTATCCCCTGCAAAATCTCCACTGATTAGCGCAATGAGTAGGTGACCGGCCCTCCAGGCTCGCCGCTTAGCGGCTCTGCCGCGATCGCGCGCCGTTCGTTGTCTCGCAGGCGTGGTTCGTAGTGCGCGAAGAAGATCTTGCCGACCAGGTCGCGTCGGCTGTGGACGCCGGTCTTGTTGAAGATGCTCTTGAGATGCTGCTGAACCGTAAAAGGCGAGACAGCGAGTTCGTCGGCTATCTGTGAGGTGGAGTTGCCCTGCAAAACGAGCCTAGTCACCTCTTGCTCACGCTCGCTCAGCCGGTACGCCGACATAAGCAGCGATGAAATTCGCGCCGGGTGGGCAGGCTCGATGATGACGGCGACCTGTCGAGGGCCAGGAGCGAGAAGGCAGGCGCCGTGCAGTATGACCCGGTTGCCCGTACGGGACAGCACGCGTGCGACGGCGATCTCCGCAGGCATGTCCGGGTTCTCGGCTGTCCGTCGCGCGCGCCCTGCGACAGCGAGGACTGATGACGGCAGTTTGCCAGCGTCCCAATCGCCGTCCGGAAGCTCCCAGAGCCAGCGCTCCACGCCAGCCGTCGTGGATTCCACCTCCCAGGACTCGGAAACCACGACCAGCCCTGGCCCGTCGTGGTACTCGGCCGATATCGCCTGATCAACGAGCAGCGCGCGGCGGGCTCCATAAGCAAGGTGAGGTGTCACCGCCTGGATGAACCGTAGGTCGTCGGAGTCGAACAGTGGCCGGCCGGGCTCGCAGTACATACTCAGGGCACCCCAAGTCTTTCCAGATTTAGTGCGCAGTGACGCCATCAACTCCTGGTCCGCACCGAGCTCGAGGTAGCGGTGCCATCGTGCACTGATGCTCGGATCACCGTTGGTCGCCTCGTGCAGTGTCGAGATCCCGCTCCTAGAGCGGGCAACCTCGGCGAGCTTGAGGACGTCGTCCTCGTAGTACTCCAGCGCCTCCCAGTCCGCCGGCAGCTGAGGCATGTAGTCGTTGAAGTGACTGGTCACCAGCAGTGAGGCCGGATCCATGGTGAACCAGCACGGGCCTTGGTAGTTCGGAATCGTGCTGTTGATAACTGCTGACGACTCCCGCCAGAAGGTGGCAAGGTCTTGATGCCGACGTGCGAGTCGGACAATTCGGTCGAGCGCACGCTCTTTGGCGTACCCGCTCATGACGCCCACTATAAGAGCGTCGAGCCGGCGAACGGATACCACATTTGTGGAATAGGAAGCCGCAGACTCTGGGTCTAGCGTCGCATTACATGCCCCTCCACACCACCAAAGTCAGACGCCAGACAACAGCAGGCCCCTTACAGCAGAGAAGAGGCATCGGCAAAGCCTGCGATGGCCGAATTCCCGGAGGAATCGATGCAGATCCACCGCATCGGACGCGACATCAGCGTTCTTAGTGACCACATCCCCGCTCCAGGCATCGGCTTCGTGCCGGTGAACGCATTCGTTCTTCACGCCGCCGAACCGGTCGTTGTCGACACGGGTATGCCAGATCGGGATTTCATGAACGTCCTCGGCTCAGTCGTTGATCCGCAGGACGTGCGGTGGATTTGGCTCACACACCCCGACCGCGATCACACGGGTGCTTTGTTCGACCTCCTCGAGGCAGCACCGCGGGCGCGGCTAGTCGCAACCTTCCTCAGCATGGGCGCAATGTCGATGGAGCGGCCGATACCGATCGACCGGCTGTATCTGCTAAATCCCGGCCAGAGCATCGACGTCGGCGATCGGAGACTGACCGCCTTCCGACCGCCGCTATTCGACAACCCCGGCACGATCGGCTT
>DATCXA010000357.1:0-12739 GCA_036566085.1 Propionibacteriaceae bacterium | reverse complement strand
GATCTCCGGCCACGAGCCATCACGCGGGACCTGGATTGGGGCGTGCCGGTACCGCTGGACGGCTGGCGCGACCAACCGATGAAGCGGATCTACGTCTGGTTCGACGCCGTCATCGGCTACCTATCCGCATCCGTGGAGTGGGCCAGGCGCAGCGGCGATCCGGACGCCTGGCAACGGTGGTGGACCCACCCGGATGCACGTAGCTATTACTTCATGGGCAAGGACAACATCGTCTTCCACACGGTGATCTGGCCAGGGATTCTGCTCGGCCACAATGGCGAGGGTGATCATGGGGGTACGGTTGGGCCGCTCGGTGAGCTGCGCTTGCCCGACGAGATCGTTTCCGCCGAGTACCTGACCATGAGCGGCTCAAAGTTCTCCACGAGCCGCGGCAAGGTGATCTACGTCGGCGATTTCCTGCGCGACTTCGGGCCGGATGCGTTGCGTTATTTCATTGCCGTAGCTGGTCCGGAGACCACCGATACCGATTTCACCTGGGACGAGTTTGTGCGGCGTACCAACTTCGAGCTGGCCAATGAGTGGGGCAACCTGGTCAATCGCTCGATCTCCATGGCGTACAAGAACAATGGGGCAATCCCGCAGCCCGGAACGCTGGTCGACGTTGATCATCACTTGCTGCAGACCTCCCGCAATGCATTCCACACAGTGGGTGAGCTGCTTGGCCGCAGCCGGTTCAAGCTCGCGATCACCGAAGCCATGCGGGTAGTGGGTGCCGCCAACAAGTACATCTCCGACACAGAACCGTGGAAGCTGGCTGGTGATCCGAAACGGCGTGACACGGTGCTGCACACAGCGCTGCAGGTCGTCTCGGATGCCAATACGCTGCTGACGCCATTCCTGCCGCACGCTGCCCAAAGGATTCACGAGGCGCTGGGCGGCAGCGGCGTCTGGGCGGCGGAGCCGCAGATCCGTGAGGTAACAGAGGAGGGCGGCCCTGACTATCCCGTGATCATGGGCGACTACGCGAGCGAGCAGGCACGTTGGGAGTCCCGCCCGATCACATCAGGAACGCCGTTGCAGCGGCCGACGCCGCTATTCACCAAGCTCGATGAGAGTCTGGGCAAGACCGGTCCTGAGTGGGCGCCCATCGAGCGCTGACTCACTATCAGACGTAGCCGTGACCTTTCGGACGTGGAACGGAAGGACGCCTACTAATGAGTTACGTGACGGCGGAGTCGAGAGTTGAGTGGCTGCCCCACGGGCGCGCCGTCCCCCTTCTTATTTACTCCAGCTGACTTGCGGGACTAGTTACTGCGCTTAGCAGTCGCCAATGCAGCCGTTAACTCTTCGGCGTTCAACTGCTCGACGTACCCGGGCGTACCAGGTTGAATGCGCCAGCTTTCGGCCAGCGGTCCGACATCAACCACATCGAAGCCGAACTCGTCGATCAGCTCGGCCACCTGAGTCTTTGCAGCTGAGTCGTCTCCTGCGATAGCAAGCGCTCGTCTGTTCGGCGAGCGCGGCGGGGTGCCGTCGCTCGTGATCTGACGAGCGTAGATGTGGTTGAACGCCTTCACGACGTTGGTCCCGGGCAGCCGAGATTGAAGCAGTTCAGAGCTCGTCACGCTGTCATCGTCGAGGGCCGCAATGTTGCCATCGCGTCGCGGGTAGTAGTTGTTCGCATCGATTACCGTCTTGCCGATGAGCGGTTCGGCCGGGACATCGCCAATAGCTTTCAGCGGGACCGCTACCACCACAAGATCACCGGCCGTGGCGGCGTCCTCAGTGGTGCCGGCACGAGCTTGCTGACCCAACTCGGACACCAGTTCGGTCAGCGTTTCAGGTCCTCGTGAATTGCTGATCACTACGTCGTAGCCGGTCGCGATTGCGGCCCGGGCGATCTGGCTGCCGATGTGGCCCGCGCCAATCAGTCCTATGGTCTTGACTCCGTCAATGGTCATGCCGGCCGAAACTCATCCGCAGGCCTGGCTATTCCTCGTCACCTGATCCACTCCGCGTCAGTTACTTGGGCTCTGCATCGTCCGCATCTGGTGCGAAGATCAAAGTAAGTGATCCGAACTGACTGTGCTCTAGTACGAAGCCCCCCCCGAGAGGGAGAGCGCCCCCGTTGGGTGCCATACCGTCTTGATCTCCAGAAACGCGCGCATCCGGGCGGTGCCAGGCGGCGCTGTGAAGTCAGGAACACCCTTCGGAACATAGACCCGCTTGACTGTCTCCGCCGCGGCCTGCTCCAGCGACTCACGCAGCTCAGCATCCGCACCGGTGAGGTCGAGTGCGTTGACATCCGCATGAGCCGCGAGGTGCGGAGCCAGCTCAGAGACCCTGCCCGTCACGATGTTGATCACTCCACCCGGTACATCAGACGTCGCGACCACCTCGGCAAAGGTGATCGCTACGCAGGGATCTTGCTCGGCCGCGATCACGACGCTGGCATTGCCTCCGGTGATCACCGGCGCGATCACCGAAATCAACCCCAATAGCGGTGATCCAAGCGGCGCAAGGACCCCCACGACTCCGGTCGGTTCGGGGGCGGAGTAGGAGAAATACGGGCCCGAGACTGGATTGGCGCTCCCCATGACGGCGGCCAGTTTGTCGGTCCAGCCGGCATAGTGCACCAGCCGATCAATTCCCGCATCAACCTCCGCGGTGGCGATCTTGGCCGAGGCGCCGGCGCTGATCATGATCAGTTCGACGAACTCGCTCCTGCGACCCTCCAGCATCTCCGCTATCCGATAGATGACCTGGCCGCGGTTGTACGGCGTGGCCTTGGACCAGGCGGCATGGCCCTTGCGGGCTGCAACGACGGCATCGCGGAGATCCTTGCGCGATGCTAGCGCTGCGTTGGCCATGAAATTGCCCTTATTGTCACGCGCCTGATAGGTACGGCCAGACTCCGAACGAGGGAAGGTGCCGCCAATGAAGAGCTTGTACGTCTTGGATACCGCAAGGTGGCTCACCGCATGACCGCCTCATCGTCGGTGTCCAGGTAAGCGTCAAGACCAGACGGTCCGCCTTCGCGGCCGAAGCCGGATTCCTTGTAGCCGCCAAAGCTGGCTGCCGGATCGAATCGATTGAACGTGTTGTCCCAGATCACCCCGGACCGGAGCGCCGCGGCCATACCCATGGCCCGCGAGCCCTTCTCGGTCCATACTCCCGCCGACAGACCGTACGGGCTGTTGTTGGCCTTTGTGACGGCTTCATCGGGCGTACGGAAGGTCATCGTGGTGAGCACGGGGCCGAAGATTTCCTCGCGTGCGATCCGCATCGAGGGAGTCGCATTGGTAAAGATCGAGGGAGCGAGGTAGAAGCCATTCTTCGGTAGCGGGCATGAGGACGACCACAGCTCAGCGCCCTCGGCCAGTCCCGCATCCATCAAGGCTGTGATGCGGCCCAGTTGTGCCTCGGAGTTGATCGCACCGACGTCAGTGTTCTTGTCCATGGGGTCGCCGACCCGCAGCGTCTCGACCCGTTGCTTGAGCCGCTCGATGAACTCATCAGCGATCGACTCCTGCACCAGCAGCCGAGAGCCCGCGCAGCAGACCTGGCCCTGGTTGAAGAAGATGCCGTTGATAATGCCTTCGACGGCCTGATCCTGCGCCGCGTCTTCGAAGATGATGTTGGCGCCCTTGCCGCCGAGTTCCAAGGTGATCTTGCGGCCAGTGCCGGCTAGCTCACGTTGCAGACGGCGGCCGACCGCCGTGGAGCCGGTGAAGGCGACCTTGTCGATTCCCGGGTGATTGAGGAGCGCCGATCCCACATCGCCAGCGCCGGTGACAATGTTGACAACTCCGGGTGGCAGGTCCGCATCGGCAATGATCTCAGCCAGTACCAAGATCGACAACGGTGTGGTTTCGGCTGGCTTGATCACTATCGTGTTTCCGGCCGCCAGCGCAGGCGCGATCTTCCAGGCGGCCATCAACAGCGGAAAGTTCCAGGGGATGACCTGTCCGGCCACTCCCAGCGGTCGGGGCACAGGCCCTAGGCCAAGGTGTTGCAGCTTGTCGGCCCAGCCGGCGTGGTAAAAGAAGTGCTGCGCCGCAGCGGGTACGTCGAAATCTCGGGTTTCCTTGATCGGCTTGCCATTGTCGAGGGTTTCAACGACGGCAAGCTCCCGGGACCGCTCGGCGATTGCGCGTGCGATCCGAAACAGGTACTTGCCGCGCTCCGCGCCCGGTAGCTGCGACCAGACGTCCTGGTACGCGCGGCGGGCGGCTTTGACTGCCCTGTCGACATCGGAAGCATCGACGGTCGAGACTGTCGAAAGCCTCTCACCGGTCCCCGGATTGATGGTGTCGCGATCCTCGCCACTACCCTCCTTGAAGCTTCCGTCGATAAATGGCAGGTAGCGGTCCTTGATGTCGGCAATGGCACTCGACTCAGGCGCCGGCGAGTATTCCCATTCCATGATCAAAATTCTTTCAGTCCACGGTCACGTAGTCAGCGCCGGAGTAGTGCCCGTCCAGCTGCGCTCGGCGTTGCATGATCAAGTCATTGAGCACCGATGAGGCGCCGAAGCGGAAGTAGTACGGATCCAGCCACTCAGGTCCGGCAACCTCATTGACCGCCACCAGATAGCGGATCGCATCCTTGGCTGTTCGGATGCCGCCGGCGGGCTTCACCGCTCGCTGCTCTCCGGTCTGGGCCTTCCAGTCCTTGACCGCTTGCAGCATGACGTGCACGACGGGCAAGGTAGCGGCCGGAGAGATCTTGCCTGTCGAGGTCTTAATGAAGTCCGCGCCCGCAAGCAGCGCGAGCCAGGAGGCGCGACGTACGTTGTCGTAGGTTGCCAGCTCACCAGTTTCCAAGATCACCTTCAGTCGCGCATTTCCGCACGCCTGCTTGATCGCAATGATCTGCTCGAAGACTGTCCTGTAATCGCCTGCCAGGAATGCGCCTCGATCGATCACCATGTCGATTTCGTCGGCACCTGCATCCACGGCGATCTTGGTGTCGGCCAGTTTGACCTCAAGGCTCGAGCGACCGGAAGGGAACGCACTGGCAACCGATGCCACTTTGACGCCTGAGCCTTTGAGCTCCGCAACCGCCGTAGGCACCATGTCGGGATAGACACAGATGGCCGCTGTATGCGGAGTGTCCGGATAGTCCGGGTCGGGCAGCATCGCCTTGCGAGCGAGGTTGCGCACTTTCCCGGGCGTATCGGCGCCTTCCAGAGTGGTCAGATCTACCATCGAGATCGCCAGATCCAGCGCCGCAAGTTTGGAGGCGCGCTTAATAGAGCGTGTTGCAAGCCCAGCGGCGCGCATTTCGATCCCGACCGGGTCAACACCGGGGAGACCAAGCAGGAAACGTCGCACTGAGGTCTCGTCCGCAGTCGCGTCGGCCAGGTGTGCAGGCAGGGTCGTCGTCGCGGCGGCCTCCGGCTGCTTGAGATCCTTCGAGGCCGGACTCATGCACCTGATCCTATGCTGGAGCGACGACGACGGCGGGTCCAAAGCGCGATGCGCGAGCAGCTGGAAAGATTGTGCCGTGCAGGCAGGTCGCTCACTTATCCGTCAGGACCTGGAGCAGGCCAGCGTCACCCCGCTGGAGCTGTTCTTCGACCTGGTATTCGTTTTCGCGTTGACTCAGGTGACAGCGTTCATGGCTGACGAGCTGAGTTGGCAGGGGATCCTGCGCGGTGCGCTGGTGATGATGCTCCTGTGGTGGGCCTGGGTCGGGTACGCGTGGCTGGCCAATGTGGCCAGCGCCGAGGAACGACCTATCAAGTTGGCCATTCTCGCCGGAATGGCGGCGATGTTCATCCTGGCATTGTGCATTCCGGAGGCTTTCGACGATGCGCCAGGCGGCTTGGATGGACCAGTCGTGCTGGCCCTCTGCTACCTGCTCTTCCGCCTCATGCATCTCGTCATATTCCTGATCATTTCCCGGGAGGATGCTGGGCTGCGCGCCCAGGTGCTCCGATTTGCGCTCAGCGTCGTCGCGAGCAGTGTGGTGCTGTTGGTGGCGTCCCAGTTCGACGGATGGCTACAGACGGGTTTGTGGATGCTGGCGCTGCTCGCCGACTACGTCGGGACCGCCCTAGGTGGCTTCAGAGGATGGCGGCTGCCAGCGCCCGGACACTTCTCCGAGAGGCACGGGCTGATCATCATTGTCGCCCTCGGCGAGTCGATCGTGGCCATCGGCGTCGGAGTGGCCAAGGAGCCGATCTCCTGGGTGATCATCGCGGGCTCGGTGCTGGGCCTGCTGCTGTCTTCAGCGCTGTGGTGGGCATACTTCGACGTCAGTGCCTTGCTGGGCGAGCATGCCTTGGCCACTGAGCCTGTGGAGACCAGGGCGCGCCTGGCCCGCAACGCGTACTCCTACGGACACCTCCCGCTGATGCTAGGCATCGTTTTAGTCGCTCTTGGGTTGAAAGAGGTGCTGCTGTACATCAGTGACAGCAGCCACCACTCTCTCTCCGATCCGTTATCCGCCGTAGCGCTGGCAGCCCTAGTCGGTGGCACGGTCATCTATCTGCTGGGCCATGTGATCTTCAAGTGGCTCACGGTGCACACCGTTTCAGTGGTTCGGCTGGTAGCAGCTGGTGCGCTGCTGTTGGCGATTCCGTTGATCACTGGACTGCCGGCGTTAGCTCAGTTAGCTGTCGTGGCGTTCGTGGTAACCGGCGCCGTGCTGATTGAGGGGGTTCTGTTCGCTGAATCCCGTCGCAAGATCCGAGCCGAGCTGTCCCACCACTGAGGCGAGACTTAGCTGAACGCGTTTTCCCCGGTCAATGCCTGCCCGATCACCAATTGGTGAACTTCGGAGGTTCCTTCGTAGGTCAGTACCGACTCCAAGTTGTTGGCGTGGCGCAGCACCGGATACTCCAAGGTAATGCCGCTAGCACCGAGAATGGTCCGGCATTCCCGGGCAATGGCGAGCGCTTCTCGTACGTTGTTGAGCTTGCCCAGACTTACCTGCTGCGACTGCAGTCGATGATCATCTTTGAGTCGTCCGAGGTGCAGCGCCAGCAGGAAGCCCTTCTGCAGCTCCAGCGTCATGTCCGCAAGCTTCGCCTGGGTGAGCTGAAGAGAAGCAAGCGGGCGGTCGAACACCTCCCGCGAAACTGCATAGTCGATGGTGGTCTCCAAGCAGTCCCGCGCTGCCCCGAGGGCGCCGAAGACAATGCCAAATCGCGCCTCGTTGAGGCAGGAGAGTGGGCCGCGCAGACCAGCCGCGTCCGGAAGCATCGAGTCAGGTGGCAGGTGGACGTCCTCAAGTATCAGCTCTGAGGTGATGGAGGCGCGCAGCGACAGCTTCTTGGTGATCTTGGGCGCCGAGAACCCCGGAGTATCGGTGGGGACTATGAAGCCCCTGATTCCGTCGTCGGTCTGGGCCCAGACGATCGCCACGTCGGCGACGGAGCCGTTGGTAATCCACATCTTGGTTCCGTTGATCACCCAATCGTCGCCGTCGCGCTTGGCCCGGGTCCGCATGCCCGCCGGATTGGATCCGAAGTCGGCCTCTGTCAACCCGAAACAGCCGATCGCCTCACCCGTGGCCATCCGAGGCAGCCAGTTGGTTTTTTGTTCCTCGCTGCCGAACTTCCAGATCGCGAACATCGCAAGGGAGCCCTGCACCGACACCATGCTGCGTACGCCGGAGTCGCCAGCCTCAAGCTCCAGGCACGCCAGCCCGTAGGACACCGCGTTTGCTCCGGCGCAGCCATAGCCCTCCAGGTGCATGCCAAGCAGTCCAAGCTCACCCGTCTCACGCATCAGGCCAATATCAAGATCACCGCGCTCGTACCAGTCTGCGATGTTCGGCTCCACCCGCTGTGCCACGAATTCTCGAACTGTCGCTTGGATATCACGCTCTTCCGCGGTCAGAAGATGATCAATGGCAAGCAGCTCGAGCGGTCCGGTTCGGTTCATCGTTCTCCCATCTCAGCGAGCGCTAGCGCGCCCTTTTCAATCTCGTCCTCACCCAGCAACACGTGCTCGGCCGCACTGCCTAACGGCACGAAGCTGTCCTGGCTGGCCACTCGCTGGATCGGGCCGGTAAAGCCGCCTTCGACCAGGGCAGTGACGACTCCCTCACCCACACCTCCACTGTGCCGGGTTTCATCGACCACGAGAACCCTGCCGGTCGATCGGGCCGCGGCGACGATGTCCTCCATCGGAAGCGGAGAGAGCCAGCGCAGGTCGAGCACCTGGGCAGCGATGCCGACGGTCGCAAGTCGGCGAGCCACCCGCAGGCTCATCGGGATTCCATTTCCAAAGCTGATCATGGTCAGCGCTGCCGATTCGCTCCCATAGCTGCGCGCTCGACCGATCGGCACATGCTCATCATGATCAACTGTCAGCCATGCTTGATCGCCCGCCTCGTAGAGGTCCCGGCGATGGTACAGCGCGATCGGCTCGAGGAAGACTGACAGCGTCGAGTCGGTGATGGCGGCAGCGACACAGGTTCGCAACATCGCGGCGGCATCGTCGGCGCGCGCTGGGCAGGCCACGACGATCCCCGGAATGTCCCGCAGCACTGCCACGGCATTGTCATTGTGGAAATGACCACCGAAGCCTTTCTGGTAGCCGAGACCAGCGATCCTGACCACCATTGGATTGGTGAAACGGCCGCGGGAGAAGAACGGCAGCGTGGCGCCCTCTCCGCGTAATTGATCTTCGGCATTGTGCAGGTAGGCCAAGTACTGCACCTCGGGAATCGGTATCAGCCCAGCAAGGGCGGCGCCCAGGCCGAGACCCAGAATGGCCTGCTCATCGAGCAGGGTGTCGAAGACTCGGGCTGCGCCATATTTGCGAGCCAGGCGTGTCGTGACGCCGTAGACGCCTCCCTTGACACCGACGTCCTCACCGAAAACGATCACGCGACGGTCGGCGGCCAGCAGCTCGTCGAGTGTGGCATTGATCGACTCGGCCAGGGTGCGCGGCTTGGTCTTATCCGCGGACTGTGTGGCTCTGAGCGCATGAACAGTTTCCGCGACTCGGGCCGCGTGGCGGGGCGCGATCGGTGCCATCACCTCGGCGGCAGAGCTGAGTCGTGGCTTGTGTTTGAGTCGTCCAGCTTCGTCGTCGATTTCGTGGCGGATGCCGTCGTAGCAAGCAAGGATGTCGGCCGCGCTGGCGCCCATGACACCCAAGCCCGATGCCGTTGCCAGCAATGGATCACGCGCATAATCCACTTCGATGTCGCGCGGTTTGCGATAGCTGATCTCTGCGTCGCTACCGGCGTGGCCTCCGAAGCGTACGGTCCGCAGATGAAGGAAGACCGGTCGTCGCTGGTCGCGTACCGCGTCGACCCCGTTCTTGATCACCGGCCAGGCAGCCGCGGGATCAGAGCCATCGGCATCCAGGTACGTCAGTCCCGGTCGAGACCCGTACGCCGCCTCGATCCAGCCCCCCGGGGTCGCAACCGATATGCCGAAGCCGTTGTCTTCGCAGACGAACAGGATCGGCACGGGCAGACCTCGAAAGGCCGTAGCAAGCGCGGTATTGATCGCGCCGGCCGCCGTGGAATGGTTGGCCGATGCATCTCCGAACGAGCACACCACTATGGCGTCCTCGGGCCACTCGAACTCAACCTTGAGCCGGTGCGCCCGATGCAGCGCAATCGCCAGACCTACGGCCCTCGGCAGATGAGAGGCGATTGTTGAGGTCTGGGGGATGATTGCAAGGTCGGGATGGCCGAATACCTTATGTCGGCCACCGGCAATCGGCTCGTCGGCCAGCCCCATGAGTCCCTGTAAGACGTCTCGAACAGGCGTTGATCCCGTGACTTGCTGGGCTCGGGCGACATAGAAGCCTCCCGAGCGGTAGTGCAGCAGGGCTGGATCGTTGGTACGCAGCGCCATCGCGATCATCGCATTGCCCTCGTGCCCGGCAGAACCGATCGTGTAGAAGCCAAGACCTTCCTGCTGCAGCACCCGCGCCACGAAATCCAGGTGCCGGCTGGTCGCCTGAGCCCTGAAAAGGCTCCACCACCACTCCGACTCGTTAGAACTCAGCTGAGCTATCGCCGATCTGGCTTCTGACAAGTCGGAGAGAGAGTCCCGAAAGTGGCGGTCCAGCGGGTCCATCAAGGGTTCTAGAGGCGGAAGGTGGTATCCGGGGTCAGCTCGACGATGTCCATCTGAGCTTTCTGCAGCCGGCCGGAGTAGTCCCAGTTCATCGCCTGCCAGCGAGTGAACTGATCCAGCACCCAGATGCCGGACTGTCGTGACCCGTTACCCGATTTGCCGTTGCCCCCGAACGGCAAATGGGCCTCGGCACCAGAGGTCGAGTTGTTGATCGACACCATGCCGGCGCTGATCTTGTCACGGAAGGTGAACGCGTCCTTGGGATCGGTGGTGTAGATGGAGGAGGAAAGCCCGTATCCAGGAGCATTGGCCATCTCGATCGCCTCAGTCAGCGATTGATAGCTAGCTACTCCGACGATCGGGCCGAAGGTCTCCTCCATGAAAATCCGATCACCGGGGCGTACACCGTCAACTATCACTGGGTGGTAGTACAAGCCGGTGCTCGAGTCACCGATGAAACTATTCCGCGGGTTCTCTTCGGAGATCTTGCCATGCGCCGCTTGGACAACATGGTGCGGCTGAATCCAGGTCAGGAACTCCTCAAACCGCTCGGCGAACTTCGCATCCATCAACGGCCCCATCAAAACATCCTGAGTCGGATCGCCCACCCTGGCATCAGCTAGGGCCGCGTTGAACCGGGTCAGGAACTGATCATGGACCGACTCGTGCACAATGACGGTGCCCAGCGAGGTGCAGCGCTGTCCGGCGGTACCGAAACCTGAGAAGAGCGCACCTTCCACCGCAAGATCAAGATCGGCACTCGGCGTGACGAGCAGCGGGTTCTTGCCACCCAGCTCCAAGCAGGCGGTCTGCAGACAACGTCCCGTCAAGGCGCCGATCTCCCGGCCAACTGCAGATGAGCCAGTGAAGCCGACCTTGTCGATCACCCCAGCTTCCAGCGCCTGCTCGAGGCCAGAGAAGGTCGCTGCACCGTCAGCATGAACGACATTGAAGACCCCGTCTGGCAGGCCGCCGCCTCGGACAAAGAGCTCGTGAAATGCCGCGCTACTGACTGCGGAGTACTCAGCCGGCTTCCATACCACGGTGTTGCCCGCAAGCAGTGCGGGCACGATGTACCAGGAGGGCACGGCCACCGGGAAGTTCCCCGCGGTAATTACCGCGACCGTGCCCACCGGCCTGCGAAAGGTGAACAGCTGCTTGTCTGGCATCTCGCTTGGCACGGTTTGCCCATAAAGTCGCCGGCCTTCGCCGAGGAAGAAGTCACAGGTATCGATGATCTCGCGTACTTCGCCCAACGCCTCTCCGTACGGCTTGCCGATCTCGGCAGTGACCAGCCGCGCGAGCGCCTCGGCGTTGTCCTCGATGAGCCGGCCGATGTGGGCAATCGCGCGCCCCCGGATCGGTGCCGGTATGGCCGCCCAGGATTCTTGGGCCTTCTTGGCTGATTCGGCCGCTCTTACGAAGGTGGAGGCGTCACCGAACGACACCTCCCCAACCACCTCATCAAGACGCGCCGGATTCGTACTCGGCAGTGTGTGACCACCGGTCAGCGGCGCGCCATCAATCACCGAAGTCACCAGCCCGCGACGCGCGGGCAGTCCCCGGGGGTTCGCTTCCCCGGCAATGGATCCATTCACACGAACTGCAACTCCTTGCTGCCGACGCGCACTACGGAGCGGCAGGTACCTCCGAGCGCCTCGTCAAGTTCATCCTGACTCACTGATAACGCGGGACGGAAGCGGATCGAGCGTTCGCCGCATGGCAGCACGATCACCCGCTCGGCCGTCCGCAGATCTGCGACCACAGCATCGCGCTCGTCGCGGGTCTCGAGGTCGAAAGCGACGAAGAGACCCCGACCGCGAACGTTGCTGATCAGCCCGGTGTCGTCACGAAGCTCTTCCAGCCCGGCCACGAGCTGCTCACCCTTCGGCCCCGCCTGCTCGATGAGACCCTCGGACTCGATGATCTCCAACATCCGGCGTGACCGAACCATGTCGACCAGCCCGCCACCCCAGGTCGAGTTGATCCGTCCCGAGATCGTAAACACATTGTCCGGCACCTCGTCGACCCGGCCGCCAGCCATGATGCCCCCGACCTGCGCCTTCTTGGAGAACGCGATGACGTCCGGCTGGATGCCGAGCTGCTGGTACGCCCACGCCGTTCCGGTCGTACCGACTCCGGTCTGCACCTCGTCCAGGATGAATAACGCATCGTGGGAATGCACGAGCCGAAGCATGGCCTGCAGGAACTCGGGCCGCATGTGGTTATCGCCGCCCTCGCCCTGAATCGGCTCAGCAATGAAGGCCGCAATGTCGTGAGGATTCTCCGCGAACGCTTGCTCCGCCTGGCGCAGAGCGTGTTCCTCGGCGGCGATCACCTCGTCCAGATGATCGCTGAGCGGGTGGATGATCGCCGGCACGTCGATCCTCGGCCAGTTGAACTTGGGGAATCGGTCCGTCTTGTTGGGTTCAGTGTTGGTCAGCGACAGGGTGTAGCCACTGCGGCCATGAAAGGCGCGTGTCAGATGCATGATCTGGGTACCAAGATTGGGATCGAGCCCGGCGGCTTCGTTCTTCCGGCTCTTCCAGTCAAAGGCGACCTTCAGGGCATTCTCGACCGCCAGCGCGCCACCTTCGATGAAGAACAGGTGAGGCAGCGCGGGATCGCCGAGCACGCGTACGAATGTCTCGACGAACTCGGCGTAATCGGTGCTGTACATGTCCGGATTCGCGGGTTTGTTGACCGCGATCTCAGCGAGCTCGG
>DATCXA010000350.1:0-4250 GCA_036566085.1 Propionibacteriaceae bacterium | reverse complement strand
AGATGCGGGTCGGGATACCCGAATCTATGAAGTCGTAGCACTTTCCACAGTACAGCCGGAAGACCGGATCACCTATCCGGCGGCGTCGCCGTCCGTGCCTCGCGCGTCTGCGACGGGCCGGAATCCTGAACCTTAGTGAAGCGGCTTAATGTGCCGGGCCCGAGCCCGTCGCACCGCTTCCGCAACGATGGTTTGGGCGATGACGGGCAGCTTCTCGTGCTGGTGTTGGCTCAAGGAGCGCAGCCGGTCCAAAGCTTCGGCTTCGGTTCCGCCGCTCCGGCTCATCATGATGCCGATGGCGCGCTCGATCACGGCTCGGTTGCTCAAGGCGGCCTGCAGTTGGCTGGCTAGTCGTTTGGTCTGCTCGAGAACCTGGGCGTTCTGCACGGCGATGGCCGCCGGCACCGCGAAAAGTTCCCCAAGCCGCCCAGCATCTGCTGGAAACGCGTTCTTCTGATGAGCGTAAACGTTCATCGCGCCCAGCACGCCCGCGTTGGTGACCAGCGGCAAGGACACCACGCTGTGCACGCCCAAGCGGGCCACCCGAGATCCGAACTGCGGCCAGCGTCGGTCACCGCCCAGGGAGCCCGACATCACCGTCTGCTGATCGGCGGCGGCACTGATGCACGGGCCCTGGCCGAGGCTGTACTGAATATCGTCGACTTGAGTCACAAACTCGGCCGTTGCCACGATGGTGTCGGACCGGTGCTCCTCCAGCAACGTCAAACCGGCCCCCTCGGCGCCAGGAATTGCCTGCACTGCGAACTGCGCCACCCGCGTCAGCGATTCCTCCAACGACAAAAGGCCGGTCGCCAGCTGCCCCAGCTGGGCCAAGCTGTCTTGCAAATCATCCATGTATTCAACCGGCATGCTCCGCCGGGCGATGCCCTCGGCCGCGGCGCGTTCGGGTAACTGGTCCGGACTCATCTGGCTCGTTCTTCCTTCGTGTCGCTGTGGCGCACACGTGCAGGTCGGATGCATGCGAATCGGGCTTCCGGAGCTTGCAACTGACCCCACCCATGATAGGTCCGCCTCAGTAACACAGCCGAATCGCGGTGGCACCATGCGGAGGGGTAGGATGGAGGACGCTGTACTAGACAGCCGGCCTGGGGCCGGAGCCGCCGCTTACGCACACGTCGCGACTCCACGAGCACGATGCAGCCGCCCAGGCAGCCACCGGGACTTTGATTTGAATTGGGTCCCAGAAATGACAACCCTCGTAACCCCCACCGGCACCCGCGAACACCAGGCGTCTGGCCCATCAGCGAACCTGCGATCATCTGACGAGCCTTCGCGATCCACTGGGCCGACGTCACCCATCCGTGATAGGGCAGGCAGCTCCTTTACCGCGTTGACCCGCGGAATCCATGAGATGGGACTGATGCGCCGCCGCTATGGCTACTACTGGGCCAAGCTGATCGGTGCCGTTTTCATCTTGGCCGCCTGGGTGGTGGGTTTTGTCTGGATCGGCGATAGCTGGTGGCAGCTGGCCAATGCCGGAGTCCTCGCGGTTTTGATGACCCAGATCGCGTTCTTGGGCCATGACGCCGCGCACCGTCAGATCTTCAAGTCCGGACGGTGGAACGACTGGGTCAGCCTGATCATCGCGAACCTGCTGGTCGGGATGAGCTACGGCTGGTGGCAAAGCAAACACAACCGCCACCACGCGAACCCGAACAAGGAGGGAGCCGACCCCGACATTGCGTTGGCGGCGATCGCGATGACGCCGGCCCAGGCGACCAGACACCGCAGCCGGCTGATGAGGTGGTTGGTGGCCCATCAGGGCTGGTACTTCTTCCCGATCCTGCTGCTCGAAGGCGTCTCGTTGCACAAAGACGGGATCAGCCGCATGATCAGCCGCGGCAAGATCCAGCGTCGCTGGGTCGAGATCAGCTTCACCACCTTCCGACTCGCAGGATTCGCTGCTCTGGTCTTTCTCGTGCTTCCGCCGGGGAAGGCGGTCGCGTTCCTCGCTGTCCAGCTGGCCGTCTTCGGCCTGTACATGGGCTCATCCTTCGCGCCCAACCACATCGGCATGCCGCTGGTATCGGCCAAGTTGAAGCTGGACTTCCTACGCCGCCAGGTCCTGATGAGCCGCAACATCAGCGGCGGAGCCCCGATATCGGTGTTCATGGGTGGGCTGAACTACCAGATTGAGCATCACCTGTTTCCCTCCATGGCGCGGCCCTATTTGCGTAAAGCGCAGCCGCTCGTCGCCGCCTACTGTGCAGCCCAAGGCGTCCCCTATACCCGTACTACGCTCTGGCAGTCCTACCGCATCGTTGTCGGCTACCTCAACAGCGTCGGACTACGCGGCAAAGACCCCTTCCTCTGCCCCCTGGTCGCGCAACGCCGCGCCCTCTAGCTTCCACGCCACGATGGCGCATCGCCTTGATGGTCCTTTGAGCGGCGACCGGGGGAACTAGGGAAGCTGCCGAGGATCAGCCACTGGACTCCGCTATGAGTCCTGCACACGCACGCCAAGTGAGTGCCAGCTGGGATCTGCTGAAGTCGGCGTTGCTGCGATGCCAGGTGTCCCTGTTAGCTGGTCAGTGGGACCCGGCGACCGGTGTAAACTCGTGAGTAACTTGTTCCCAGAGCCTCCACTCGGGATCCTTCCGAGGACCAGGTGGAAGCGCGGAAATCATGCCCATCGCACAGGTGGTTGTTCAATCCCCGGAGCAGGTCGAGACGTCATCGACTGCGTTGCTCAGTTCCCAAGTTTGGTCGCCGTCGTTGGTCGTGAACCGGCCTTTGCGTCTCCGGCTCTCTCCTTCGATCGGGCAGGGTGCCCTGCATGGGGCCTGGTGGCCCTCTAGCCGTGACTTGACCGCTGAGGCGTCGGACCATCGGGCCGGGCTGTTGGCCCATTGGGATGGTGATGGCGGAACGAATCGCACTTCGTAGCGTGAATCGGTGGGTGAGGACTTTCCGGCGTTATGTGGCGATCGGCGACTCGAGCACGGAAGGGCTCGAGGACCCCGACGGCGAGAGCGGCTACCGCGGCTGGGCGGACCGGCTGGCCGAGATCATCGCCAACGCCCAGGCTGAGCCGCTGCACTACGCCAACCTGGGCGTGCGCAGCCTGCACCTCAGCGAGATCCGCACCAGACAGTTCGACGCGGCGATGAGGATGCAGCCCGATCTATTCTCGATCTTCGGCGGGCCCAACGACTTGCTGTCGGTCACCTGCGACTTTGCCGGGATCAGAGCCGACCTGGCCGCGATCTTCGGCGAGGCGCGGTCGCGGGACTGCACAGTGGTGACCTTCACCATGCCCGATCCGTCCTCGATAAACCCCTTCGGCCGGCGATTCCGCGGTCGGATGCTCCATTTCAACGACATCATACGAGAGGAGTCCGAGCGGTGCGGCGTGCTAGTCATGGACTTCCAGCACTACCCGATCATCCAGGACCCCCGCCTGTTCTCCGAGGACCGGTTGCACGGCAACGAGCTTGGCCACGAGCGCGTGGCCGCCGCCATGGCCTGGCGGCTCGGCATCGAGGGCGCCGACGAATCGTGGGCCAACCCATTCCCTGAGGCGCCGCCCCGGTTGCGGACTCGTGAACAGCTCGCCGCGGACGTCGAATGGGCTCGACGATACTTCGCGCCATGGCTCGGCAGGGGCATCCGGCGGACCCCGCACGGCTCCGGACTTACCGCGAAGCGGCCCGTGCTAACCCCTGTGCCCAAACATCAGTCGTAAGCCGCGCCTGCAAGGTTCGGCGCTCGCGCGTGAGCAAGGACCTCCGGAAGCGGGATGGGAGTCGCACAGAGGATTGGGGCGATTCCCGATACCTTCAGTCATAGGTTTGTATCAGAAACCCCGGCATGAATGTCAACGGCCTCCTTGGCTCGCCCGAGCCGACCCTTGGTAGCGATGATCACCGTCGCAGCCGGAAGCACGATCGCGGCGCTGAAGATCAAGAACCTCACCGTGTTGGAACCTGGTACGACGTCGTCCGAGAGCTGATTGATTGCGCCGTCGAAGCTGGCATAGAAGATCGCCACCATCAGCACGCTGCTGAATGTCGAGGTCTTTCAGCGGCTCGGACCGAACGCTGGCGGCGGCGCCAAGCGCGGCCTGGGTAGTTGCCGGTCGCGTGACGGCGTGGTTATCTGCCTCGTCGCTGGGGCGGCGTTGGCCGCGGCGGGGTCTATGTTCGGTGTTTGGGGTAGCTGATCGAGGATGCGCCACCAGAGCGCCGCGGCGGGGTGGTCGTCGGGTAGGGGTCCTGCGGCGGCCGCCG
>DATCXA010000342.1:0-2674 GCA_036566085.1 Propionibacteriaceae bacterium | reverse complement strand
GCCGACCGTGATCTGGACATCGCGCGCATCGTGAGCCGCAACATCGTGGGCGGGCGGTCCATCGTAGGCACCGGGACGAACGTGCAGGCGATCGAGCAACGCCAGCGCGTGAAAACGGGGAGCCTGTTCGCCCAGGAAGAGTTCCTCATGTTGAAGGAGCGCGCGCTACTGACGGCGGGGATCACCGCTGACCAGAGCAGCGCCAATGGCGACGATGGGAAACTGTTCTTCTACCCCAAGGTTTCGGCGTCCTACCGATTCCTGAACCTGTTCGGAGGGCTGGATGAGCTGAAGCTGCGCGCTGCATACGGCGAGTCCGGCAATCAGCCGCTATTCGGCCAGAAGTTCACCCCGCTGACCATCACGCAGAACATCAATGGTCTCCCCGGCATCGTGACGCAGGGTACGGTCGGGTCGCCGAACCTCGAGCCCGAGCGGCAGAAGGAAATCGAAGGTGGTCTGGATGCGACTCTCTTCGGCGGTCGAGGGACGCTCGAGCTGACGGCGTTTCGGAAGAACGTGTCGAACCTCCTTCTCCAACGCACGCTCGCGCTGTCATCGGGGTTCGAACTGGAGATCTTCAACGGTGGCGAGCTGCGCACGCAGGGCGTCGAGATCGGCCTCGGCGCGGTGCCGGTGCGGACCGACGACGTGCAATGGGTCTCTCGTGCGACCTTCTTCCTGACGCGGAGCAAGATCATCGATCTGCCGGTGCCGACCTTCCGCACCGGGGGATTCGGCACCGCGTTGGGGGCGTACCAGATCGAGGAGGGCGCGTCCGCCACTCAGATCGTCGGCAACGACACGCTGCCGGACGGCACGCGCTTGGTGCGCAAGGTTGGAGACGCCACGCCCGACTTCAACATGTCGTTTTCGAATGAGCTCTCATTCAAGGGCTTCCACCTCTACGGTCTGGTGGACTGGCAGCATGGCGGCGACATCGTCAACCTGACCAAGTTCCTGTTCGACCTGGGACAGAATACCGCAGATTTCGCCACACCGGTGGTCGTCGGTGGCGAGACGACCACCGTCGGAGAGCGACGGCTAGACCTGTTCGGGCGGCAGACCGCGGTCTACCTCGAGGATGCCAGCTTCGTCAAGCTGCGTGAGGTGAGCCTCTCCTACGACCTGCCGAGCCGCATGGTGGCACAGGTCCTGGGTGGGAAGGCGGACCACGCGCGGCTGACCGTCAGCGGACGCAATCTGCTCACATTCACCGACTACGATGGTCTCGATCCCGAGGTCAGCAACTTCGGGAACCAGAACATCGCTCGGAACATCGACGTCGCCCCGTTCCCGCCAAGCCGAAGCTTCTGGTTCTCTCTCGAGGTGGGGTTCTGATCATGTTCACGCCAACCAGGACTCGGCCTGTGCATGCACTGCGGTCGGCCGCCGCGATTCTGATGCTCCTGTGGGGCGGCGGCTGCAACGAGCTGAATGTCCCCGATTTCAACAATCTCGACCTGAGCGATCTCGAGAACGATCCGACACCCGCGAAGATTGCGCAGGCCGCCCAGGGGATGCTCATCGGTGCTCGCGTGCAGGCTGGAGAGCAGAACGGGTACGTCTCGCTCCTCGGCATCCTGGGGCGCGAGTCATATAACTTCGACCCGGCCGACCCGCGTTTCATCACCGAGATGCTGATCGGCCCCCTCGACGGAGGGAGCCCGGCGTTCGGGGGCAACCTCTTCGAGTTTCCGTACCGGAATATTCGCAACGGGAACACCCTGCTCGGCGCAGTTGACGCGGTGGCAGGACTCTCCGCGGAACAGCAGGAGGCGACGCGCGGCTTCGTGAAGACGATCCAGGCGCTCGACTACCTGGAAGTCATCAACACGCGCGACGACCTCGGCGCTCCAATCGAGGTCAATCAGGATCCAACTGGTGAGCCCGCGCCGATCGCGACCAAAGAGGAGGTGTTCGCTCACATCGTCCAGCTTCTCGACGAGGGAAGCGCCCACCTCCAAGCCGGTGGCGGGAGTTTCCCATTCGGGCTGAGCGATGGATTTGCCAACTTCACCACGCCGGCAAGCTTCCTCACCTTCAACCGCGCCTTGAAGGCGCGCGTCGAGGTGTACCGGGGCAACTATGCCGAGGCGCTGGAGGCACTGGACGCGTCGTTCCTGAACCGCGACGCACCGCTCACCCAGGGGGCCTACCACAGCTACAGCACGCGTTCGGGCGATCTCCAGAACCTCCTCTTCGACCCCACTGGGCGGGCGATCCTCGCTCACCCGTCGATCATCACGGATGCGCAGCTCAAGCCTGATGGCACTCGCGATGCACGCACGAGCAAGGTCACTACCCTTCCCGAGCCACGCACCGTACAGGACATCACGACAGACCTGGTGTTCACCATCTACGAGTCGAACATCGACCCGATTCCGATCATCCGGAACGAGGAGTTGATCCTGTTGCGCGCGGAGGCCAATCTCGGGTTGGGCAATCTGACCGCGGCGCTCGACGACATAAACTTCATCCGCGTGAGCTCGGGGGGCCTGGCAACGTACTCCGGTCCGATTACACAGCCCGCGCTACTCGACGAGCTGCTCTACAACAAGCGATACTCACTCCTGTTCGAGGGCGGGCATCGCTGGATAGACGCGCGGCGGTACGGCCGGCTCGAAGCGCTTCCGCGTGCGGTGCCAACGCACAATGTCGTCAGTCGCTTTCC
>DATCXA010000316.1:0-10038 GCA_036566085.1 Propionibacteriaceae bacterium | reverse complement strand
TGGCAGCCGGAGTGGATGATCGATCAGCCGGCAGCGACTCTGTGGTATCACCCGCATCCTCACGGTGAAACCGAGGGTCAGGTGACACGCGGTCTGGCAGGACTGTTCTATCTCGAGGACGGCAGCAACGAGGCTCTGCCGCATCGATACGGGATCGACGACATTCCGATCATCCTGCAGGACCGCACGTTCGACTCACGCGGTCGGTTCGCGCAGCGGGGTCGGGCAGTGACCGGACTGCTCGGGGACAAGATCTTGGTGAACGGGACGTACAACCCACACATGCCGGTCAGCACCAGACAGCTGAGGCTTCGCATCCTCAACGCCTCGACCGCGCGGATCTACCATCTGGCATTCGCTGACGATCGGGAGTTCACGCTGGTTGCCACCGATTCCGGTTTTCTGCCTTCGCCGACGCGGATGCGCAGACTGCTGCTCTCCCCCGCCGAACGGGCCGAGATCGTGGTGGACCTGCGACCTGGTGAGCAGCCAGTGCTCCGCTCGATTCCATGGGACTTGAACATGATGGCGCCGCTCACCAGTGGCGCGGGCGGTGACGATCATCTTGATCTGTTACAGCTCCGGGCCGCAAACTCACTCGCTGCGGGTGGCCGGATTCCAGAGCAGCTGCAGACCAGTTCTGCGTTGACGCTTGATCATTTGACTGCCCGCCGCACGATCCAGCTTGACGGCCGGGAGATCAACGGTCAGCAGATGGAGATGTCGCGCATCGACACCGTTGTTGGAGCCGGCGCAACGGAGCTGTGGACGGTACGCAACACACACAATCAGCCACACAACTTTCACGTCCATGGGGTGGCGTTTCAGATCGTTCCGGCGGGGGCGAGCAAGCCCGATCCGCAATTGGGCTGGAAAGACACCGTGCTGCTGGCTGCCGACGAGACAGTCCAGTTGGCGATCCGGCTTCCGTCGTACACCGATCCGCTGACTCCGTATATGTACCACTGCCACCTGATGTGGCACGAGGACGAGGGCATGATGGCGCAGTTCACGGTGGTCGATCCCGATCAAGTTGACTCAGCGCCTCGGACCCTGGACGTCGATCGTGATCACATGGCCGCCGGCCATGATCACGGCTGATCATGGCCAATTTGGCCCAATTCAATTAGCAAAGGAGATGAACCTTCCATGTCAACAAACAACGCACCATCGAACTCGCCAGCCACCAGCAAGCGGAGGCCGGCAATGATCATCGCCATGATCCCCCTGGGAGCGATCCTGGGATTCATCGGAGGTCTGCTCATTGTGATCATCGTCGGGCTCATCGCCAGGTCTGTGTTCAGCGCGGAACATCCGGGAACCAGCGCCTGGCAGCTGCTCGGCCTATTGCCCGGGCTCGGCGCATTGATTGGAGCAATCGTGGCGCCGATCTTGTACCGCCGTAACGGAAGATCGGCAAGATGATCCGCAGTATCCCTGGCGTACTCCTGCCGATGCGTTCCACGCTGCGCTGGCCGATGGCAGTAGCCGCGGTCGGCGCAGCGGCTGCGCACATTCCCGTGATCGCACCGCACCTGAAAGAGGCGCCCTATATGGGTGTGCTGTTCATTCTGCTGACCATTGCCTGCATCGCCCTTGCGATGGCCGCGATGACCTGCGACGCGCCGGTGGTCTACCTTGCCGCGGCGACGATCTGCGGGTTGACGATCATCGGCTACGCAGCAACCAGGCTTGTGCCGTTCCCGATGCTTGCTGACGATGTTGGCAACTGGTTGGAGCCGCTTGGCGTTGTCTCGATAGTCGCCGAAACGGTGGTTGTCGCCAGCTCCATCGCCGCACTGCGATGTCGCCGCTTGGTGTAACAAAGGACCATCATGAGCGTCACGATCGTGCCGTACCTGGCGGAGTGGTCCGCCGAGTTCTACGCCATTGCCAGAGCATTGCGTATCGCTCTTGGTAACAGTGCTCTGCGGATTGATCATATTGGCTCGACAGCGGTGCCTGGCTTGGTCGCCAAGAATCGCATTGACGTGCAAGTCTCGGTAGCGGACCTGTCATCGGTCGACGCTGTTGGACCGCGGCTCGAGGCGCTTGGCTATGAGGCCCGACCAAACAGCGCTCGTGATCATGTTCCGGCCAACATGATCGAAAACGGCGGCGACTGGGAGAAGCGGTTCTTCACCAGTGGAGCAAGGAATCGCCCGACAAACATCCATGTGCGCCGGCTCGGCGCTGCGAATCAGCGCTACGCGCTGCTATTTCGGGACTACCGCCGAGCTCATCCGACCAGTGCGGCTGCCTATGGTGAGCTGAAACGCGGATCACTGCGCAGCTGTCGGATCTTTTGACCTACACCGAGGTGAAGGACCCCGCCTGCGATCTCATCATGATCGCCGCCGAGGATTGGGCTCGTTGGCAGGGCTGGACGCCTGGACCGACCGACTGCTGATAGCCGGGCCGGCTTGTACACGCTTCGGATACGCCCGAATCGTTGCGGTGTAATCCGGTGGGAAAGACTTTGATGCGAGCCATCTGCAGAGGAAGGATCTGACAGTGACGCAACCACTCGGACCGCTAGTTGTCTCCGGCACAAACCCGCGATACTTCGCCGTTGCGGGCGCTCCAGAAAAGGCTGTCTATCTCACCGGTTCACATGTCAACAACAACTTCCACGACGGGCTGGGGTTTGGCGCCGAGTGCCCAGCAGACCCCGAGCGGTTCGACTTCGACGCTTACCTGAAACTGCTCACTGAGCGAGGTCACAATTTCATTCGGCTCTGGCGTTGGGAACAGTTTCGTGGCCACCTTGACCCGGCCAATGTGCACTTCTGTATGACGCCCCAGCCCTGGCCGCGGACTGGACCCGGCGCGGCTAAGGATGGCAAGCCAAAATTTGATCTTTCAGCCTTTGATCAGGCCTACTTCAACCGACTTCTTGAGCGGGTGCTGGCCGCCGGACGGGCCGGCATTTATGCATCGGTCATGTTCTTCGAAGGCTTCAGCCTCCATCTGACTGCTACGCCGGACAACATCGAGGGGCATCCTTTCCACGTCGCAAACAACGTCAACGGCGTTGGGATTGACTCGATCATCGACTACCAGGTTCTACCCCTCGATCCTCGCATCGAGGCTCTTCAGCTGGCCTACATTCACAAGGTGATCGACACCGTGCATGATCTTCCTAACGTCTTGTATGAAGTCGCGAACGAGTCGTCTGGGCAAGCTGCAGATTCGGTGGACTTTCCCGATGGATCCTCGATCGAAACACCCATCGGTGATACCACGCAGTGGCAGTACTGGGTGATCAACACCGTCAAGGGCTATGAGCTGGAGAACGGCTATGACTCGCATCCCATTGGCATGACTTACCTATTTCCCGTGGAGGACCTGAGCAAGTCGAATGACCCTCTGTGGCACAGCCCCGCGGATTGGATTTCACCGGGCTTCGACGACACCTTAGGTGAGGGTCGCTGGTTGACTGACCCCCCACCTAATGATGGAAGCAAGGTTGTTCTGCTGGACACCGATCACTTCTCGCCGTTCTCCAGCAGCCCTGTGTGGGTGTGGAAGGCGTTTCTTCGGGGACACAACCCGATCTTGTACGACCTGGGCATTCTCGGTGGCGGCGTGCCACCAAACCCGTCCGAGGGAAGCCCCTCCTTCGACTCATTAGAGCCGGCGCGGCATGCCATGGGCACTGCCCGCCGTTATGCAGAGCAGGTCAATCTGATCGGGATGCAACCACAGCCTGACCTGAGCTCCACGGGCTTCGCACTAGCGGGTGGCGGAAATGAGTATCTGATCTTGCAGCCCAGTGAGGCGCCTGATCCATTTACGATCGCACCCGCGCCCGGCGCGTACGCGGTCGAGTGGCATAGCCTCGCCAGCGGCGAGACGGTGTCGGGCCCAGGGCTCACGGTTTCGGACACCAAGATCACAATCAGCATTCCGCCCGGAATCGCCGGGCCGGCCGTGCTGCATCTTCGCCGTTCCTAACGGACCCGCGAACATGCCGCAGCCGTACGCTCCCCTAGGCTGAGCAATATGGACGACTCCGACATCCTCGCGCGCATTCGCGAAATGGTCGACGCTGAACATGAGCTGCGCCGCACGATGCAGGAGAACCCGGGCGAGGTGGGCGACGCCGCGGCACGCCTCCATGATCTTGAAGAGTCGCTCGACCAGTGCTGGGATCTGCTTCGTCAGCGCCGCGCCCATCGAGAGTTCGCACAAGATCCGAATGAATCGCAGACGCGACCTCGGGAGCAGGTCGAGCGATACCTCCAGTGATCGCGCGTTCCTTACACAGCTGACTGAGCCCGCATCGGTCGAAAAACGGCCACTGTCCAGGCAAGATGTCCTGATCTGACTAGGCGCGATTCCACGAGCTCCAGCCGGGCTGCTATTGCTCGTAACAACCGCCGTGAGGACCAGGTTTTGGCATAGATCGAGACGATCAACACTCCGCCCGGCGCCAGCCGATTCGCATGGTGCTCTACGGCGGCCATTGGGTCGGGCAGGTAGTAGATGACCTCGTTCATCACCACAGCATTCGGTAGCGCGTCGGCGACGAAGCTCGAGCCGTCGGCGCAGACGAACTGGGTCCGCGAATCGCTTTTGGGTTGTGCAAGCGCAATGGATTGTTCGAAGTTGTCGACGCCGAGATACCGGCGGTACCGCAAACCTTCCTGGAGAATGCCTTGTGAGCAGCCGACGTCGAGCACAAAGCCGTTCGCTGCGTAACGCTCCGTGACGCTCCGCACCGCCCGGTAGCGCGCTGCCTCGTGAACTCCGCGAAGCCGTTGCCAACTGTCCTTCCGGTTCTCCCGTGCATTGTCATGTATCAGGACCGAGCGCACTACGAAGAGTGGAACCGGGACCAGAGAGAGCAGTTCGACCGCCGGCCGGCTTCCCATCAGCTGCGCGACCAGGGTGTCCGCAGCATGCCGGCGCTTCCTCCGCGCTGCCTGCCCCATCAGCCTCCTTACTCGAAGCGTGACGGGTCCCCCGCCCCCCGCCGAATGATCATCGCGTCACCATCGGAGAGATCAACGACCGTCGTCGGAACCTCACCGCACTCCCCGGAGTCCACTACGGCGTCCAGAACATGATCAAGACGCTCCATGATCTCCCAACCCTGCGTCAGCGGTCGCTGTTCGCCGGGCATGATCAGGGTGCTCGACACCAAGGGCTCACCTAGTCCCGCCAAGATCGCCTGCGCGACCACATGGTCGGGAATCCGAACGCCGACGGTGCGTCTTTTGGGATGCAGCATTCGCTTCGGCACCTCCCGGGTAGCAGGCACGATGAAGGTGAACTGCCCAGGGGTGGATGCCTTAAGAGCGCGAAAGATCACATTATCGAGGTGCACGAACCGACCCAGCTGATTGAAGTCGGCGCATACCAAGGTGAAGTGGTGTTGATTGTCCAACTGACGGATTTCTCGAATCCGGTCCAGGCCCGCTCGATTGTCCAGCTGGCACCCGAGGGCGAAACAAGAATCTGTGGGGTATGCGACAAGCCCGTCAGTGCGCAAGAGGTCGACCACACTGCCAATGGCGCGCGGCTGCGGGTTGTCCGGGTGGACGTCGAAGTATCGGGCCACGAGTGGAGCCTAGTGCGGCGGCATCGAGAATTTGTGCCGACCGGCGCTGGCGGTTCGCCGGAGGCCCAGCTCGTCGGCTTGCTCGACGATCCAGAAGTCCACGTACTGTGATGCTGGAGTGTGAACCTAACGTGAGGTTTAAGTTGCCGCCTAGACTGTTGGCATGCTGCACCGCACGGATCTGCTGACAATCGGCGAGCTTGCGGCGCGCTCGGGTTTCGCCCCTTCTGCTTTGCGCTACTACGAAAGCCTGGACCTGATCACCGCGACACGGACCTCAGGCAACCAGCGCCGTTACGAGCGGGCAACGCTGCGCCGTTTGGCCTTCATTCGCTCGGCACAGCGCGTCGGGTTGTCGCTCGAGGAGATCACCGAGGCATTGCGGACCTTGCCCGGAAACCGTACGCCGACCAAAGCCGACTGGACCCGACTCTCCCACCAATGGCGGAGCCGACTGAACGAGCAGATCGAAAGGCTTGAACGTCTTCGGGATCGGCTGGATAGCTGCATCGGCTGCGGCTGCTTAAGCCTACAAAAGTGCACCCTGCAGAACCCCGACGATTACGTAAGCTCTCGCGGGCCCGGCGCGGTCTACCTCGACCCGTCCAAGGATTGACCGGCTGACAGACGTCGGCCGGTCAGTTCCGGCGGCTCGGCTAAGTTACGAGCATGGTCAACAAGGTGGCAATGCTTACCGCCGGCGGTTTCGCACCGTGCCTTTCCGCATCGATCGGAGGGCTGATCGAGCGTTACACCGAAGTCGCTCCCGAGGTTGAGATCATCGCCTATCGGCACGGCTACGAGGGCCTGTTGAAGGGTGACTCGGTCACGGTAACGCCGACAGTTCGGGAAAATGCGGCAGTCCTTCACAGCTTCGGCGGATCGCCCATCGGAAGCTCGCGCGTCAAGCTGACCAATGCAGCCGACCTTGTGAAGCGTGGTTTGGTGGCTGATGGTGTGGACCCACTACAAGCCGCGGCCGAGCGGCTGACGATGGACGGCGTGGACATCCTGCACACCATCGGTGGCGACGACACCAACACCACTGCAGCCGATCTTGCCGCGTTTCTCGCTAGCAATGGGCACGCACTGACCGTGGTCGGGCTGCCCAAGACCATCGACAACGACATCATCCCGATACGTCAGTCGCTGGGCGCCTGGACGGCGGCAGAGCAAGCAGCACGTTTCGCACAAAACGTCATCGGCGAGCACAACTCGGGATCGCGGATGTTGCTCGTGCACGAAGTCATGGGACGGAACTGCGGCTGGCTGACTGCTTCCGCGGCACAGGTGTATCGGGAATGGCTGGATACTCGAGCCTGGGTGCCTGAAATCGGCCTCAGTCGAGACGCCTGGGAGATCCATGGCATCTATGTCCCGGAAGCGGTTTTCGATCTTGAGACAGAGGCCAAGCGCCTCAACGAGACGATGGATCGGATCGGCTCGATCAACCTCTTCATCTCTGAGGGCGCGGGCATGGACACGATCCTGGCTGAAATGGAGCGGTCCGGCGAGCAGGTCGCAAGAGACCCATTCGGCCATGTGAAAATCGACAAGATCAACCCGGGTGCCTGGTTTGGCAGCAAGTTCGCCGGGCGGCTGGATGCGCACAAAGTGTTGGTGCAAAAGTCGGGGTACTTCTCCCGATCAGCGGCACCTAATCAGCGCGACCTTGAGTTGATCAAGTCCATGGCCCATCTGGCGGTCGAATCGGCGCTAAGCGGTGAGCCTGGGGTAATCGGGCACGACGAGGAACGCGGCGACGAGCTACGGGCCATTGAGTTCGAACGAATCCGAGGCGGCAAGCCGTTCGACATCAGCGCACCGTGGTTCTCCGCTCTGCTAGACAGCATCGGACAACCAGGCGCTCAGCTGGCTACTGCACAGTGACCAGCTCAGGATTTCTTTCGAACGCGTACCACGGCTGAAAATACAAAAGCCAGCGCAGCCCCGAGTCCGACCCCCGTCGCGGCTCCGGTGACGTAGCCAGCGCCCATCCCAACGCGTACGGAGCGTGCAGCCAGACTCTCCGGTACGAGATTCGGTTCTTCATCCCGCAGTTGTCGAACCTCCGGTGTCGGCGAGATGTCCGTGTCTTCTTGCGGAGGAATTGGAACGGCCTCATGCTGCGCGGTCGCAATCCAAGCTGCGACGAACAGGACTAGTTGGGCAAAGATGTTGAAGAACAGCATGAGCACGATCACGGGCCCGAAGATCGCCGCAGCTGCATTGCCCTGGAAGGCATCAATCAGGTAGCTCGCCACAAACTGCAGCAGCGCAAGGCCGATCGCACCCAGCAATGCGCCACGGCGAACTACCTGCCATGGTTCACGGGTCTCCGGAAGGAGCGTGTAGAGATACATGAAGATCAGCCAACCTGCGCCAACGGAGATGATGACGGAGCTGACCCGAAGCAGCGGCGCTATCCACGGCTGGTCGCTGAGTCCGAGCCAGTTGACCACCGTGTCTGCAAGCGATGTCGATAGCGAGGAGAGCCCGAAAGACACCGCCATACCCACAAGGAAGCCAAGTAACAAAACGAGGTTGCCGAGCGTCCGGACGACAATGTTGATCTTTTGTGGTCGAAGATCGAATCCGGGTCGCCACTGGGTTCGCACGGCATTCTTCAAGTGCCCCATCCATTTGGCGCCGGTATAGAGGGCTGCCACCAGGCCAACGATGCCAATAGTCCAGAACGAACTGAGGGCATCGTCCACGAGTTTCAAGATCTTGTCACGGGTAGCGGCGTCGGCACCACCGAGTGCCTCCGCGACAGCGTCGGCAACGTCGTCGACGAGCCCGGGTTGCACGACGGTGAGCACGAAGCCAGTGATCGAAAAAGCCACCATCATCACCGGGACGATCGCAAGCACCGAGAAGTAGGTTGTCGCTGCGGCAAATTGCGAGCCAAGCCGACTGAGGTAGCGCTCTACCGCCCGGATCATGTGTGCAATCCAGGGTCGTTGCTTGAGCTGCTTAATGCGCTCCGGCACCGCAACCATGTGTTTCCTTCTTTGCTGACGCTCGCCCGTTAGGCCCCAGACGCTATCGGACGAGGGACAGAGTCAGATCAGCTCTTGACACTCCCCATGGTGGCGCCTTGGCTGAGGTCATGAGCCAACTGTTGACCGATTCCGAAGTGTCCCAGCAGCTGGAGAGACTGCCGAACTGGCGGCGTGCCAAGGGAGACGAACCGGCGATCACCGCGACGTACGAGCTGACTGACTTTGTCGCTGCCTTGGACTTTGTAAATCGGGTCGGCCATGAAGCCGAGCTCATGAACCACCATCCAGACATCGACATCCGTTGGAACAAGGTGACGCTGGTTCTTTCGACGCATTCTGAGGGCGGCCTAACCCCGAATGACATCGAGCTGGCACATCGAATCAACGAGGTCGTCGGCGAGGAAGGCTGAGCTCTCGGAGCGTCTCCGCCCCTGAGTTACTCGAACGCCTCCGGCGGAGGACAGATGCACACCAGATTGCGGTCGCCATAACCACCGTCAATGCGGCCCACGGGTGGCCAGTACTTGTCGAAGCCCTGCGCATACAGCGGGCCGGTGTGAAACCCGCCGGGAAAGGCTGCAATTCGCCTCGAATAGGAGTGATCCCAGCTGTCAGCAGTCACCGCAATTTGAGTGTGAGGTGCATTGACCAACGGGTTGTCCTCGCGCGACCACTCCCCTGTTTCGATCTTGGCAATCTCGTCGCGAATGCTGATCATGGCCTGACAAAACCGATCAATCTCCTCCAGTGGCTCAGATTCGGTCGGCTCAACCATCAACGTTCCCGCCACCGGGAAGCTCATAGTCGGCGCATGGAAGTCGTAGTCGATGAGCCGCTTGGCCACATCCTCCACGGTCACTCCGCTGGCCTTGGTCAGCGGACGCAGATCGAGGATGCACTCATGCGCAACCCGTCCGCCACGGCCGGCATATAGCACCGGGTAGTGATCACCAAGCCGCTTGGCGACATAGTTCGCGGCAAGTAGTGCATGTTTGGTGGCTGAGGTCAGTCCGTCAGCACCCATCATTGCGATGTAGGCGTAGCTGATAGGCAGGATGCCGGCCGACCCGTACGGAGCAGCCGAAATCGGACCGATGCCAGTCGCCGGACCGGCAATGTCGAGCAGAGGGTGGTTCGGCAAGAACGGCACCAAATGCGCAGCAACGCCCACCGGCCCGACCCCAGGTCCCCCACCGCCATGCGGGATGCAGAAAGTCTTGTGCAGATTGAGGTGGCTCACGTCAGCGCCGAAATTGCCTGGTCTGGCCAAACCGAGCAGCGCGTTCAAGTTGGCTCCATCCACATAGACCTGGCCTCCGGCCTCGTGAACCATGTCGCACAACTTGACGATGCTCTCTTCGAACACCCCATGGGTCGACGGATATGTCACCATGATCGCGGCCAACTGATGACGATGCTCAATGATCTTGGTGCGCAGGTCGTCCAAGTCGACTGCGCCATCGGCTG
>DATCXA010000314.1:0-3537 GCA_036566085.1 Propionibacteriaceae bacterium | reverse complement strand
AGGCCGGTGCCGGCAACCACAACGGACAGGTCAGATGAAAGGCACGCCGAAGCGGCCGAATCCGTAGAGAGTCACATCGGGTCACCGACGCCGAGCCTGGTGGTCCTCCACCCAGGAGCACCGCAACGACACTCACAGATCCGTAGGTCCGCGCGAGGGTCTCCAGCCGTACGCCAAGGTCTGTCTCACGCGGGAAACGCGCGCCACAGGTGCCTGATCGGCCAGCCCCGTCTGGCCGCGTTGCTGTCAGTCCGGCACGTGACTGCTGCGTCCCGAACCCGGGACGGGTGACGGCGTGACTGGGGTTCGCAGCGAGAGATTTGTCCAGGCGTGTGCCGATGTAGCCACGCTTCGGCGTGGTGGGAGACAAGCAGATCGGCACGCAGTCGGTTCGTTCATCGTCGTCACGACCAACGCATTACGAGTCGCAAGCAAGGCGTCTGGGTGAGTCCCACCACGCCTCCACCAATTCGTCGCCCGCGGTGGTCTGGCTCAGTCCTGCCCGTTGGCTGCCAACGTGGCTGCCAGGGCCACTCTCAGCATGGGAACACATCTCTAAGCTAAGTGCGGGTTCATCCGCCTCGACAGCCCAGATGGGTGCATCGCTGGCAAGCTCGCCCGCGCGGCCGATGAGCCCGGGTGACAATGTGCGCCGAGTGGGAGGAAACGCGGCTATTCGTGTCGGTTAGGAGGCGAGTTCTCATCGCCATCGGCTTGGCCGCGGTGTTGGGCGAGCAAGCGGATCGTCAGCGAGCCGACCCCGCCGGGCGTAGCGATGGCGATGGCGAGCACCACCCGCTCTCCGGCTAAGTGAACGCGTCTCGTGCGACTCTCCCTGAGCGGTGTAGACATCTCGCTCCGATTGACGGATTCGTACGTTGTACGGCTACATTGGGTACCAAGGGCGGTGAGCGATCGCGCCCCATCAGCCTTACGGGCAGGACTTGCACCGTATGTCTCAGTCTCGGGTTGCCCGGGACGTAGCCACCGTTGTGGATGACAACGGCTGGAGCAAGACATGGACGAGACGACAAGAACTGCGGTTGTCGGTGGCTGAGGTGCCTGCTGAAGCCCCCAGGCTGCGGTATGACAATGGGCGGGAAGCCGTACAGGAGGAGCTGAGCTCAACCAGACGAACCGCACGAATCGTTGGAATGTTGGTCCTCGGTGGATACCTGACCTACGGCGTAGGGAACGCGATCGCTACGGGCATCGCGGCAGCCCCGGGTTATCTGTCAAATGTTTCGACGAGCACCCTGTTCACGGCTAGTGCGGTGTGGATGCTGTTGAACTCCGCCCTAGTGATTGGCATCGGGGCGCTGATGTTGCCGATTCTGTGGCCGCACAACAAGAACATCGCCTTGGGCTACTTCGCCACCAGGATTTTCGAGGGGATCATCCTCGCCGTGGGCGTGATCAGCCTCTTGTCGCTAGTAATCGTTAGTCGAAGCTACACCGAGGCAGGCGCTGCTGACGCCTCCTACTTCGAGACGCTGCGCGCCCTTGCGATCAATGGGAACTTCATGGCCTACAACGTGGCGATGGTTGGGCTCGGCCTGGGCAGTCTGTTCTTCTGCTATCTGCTGTTTCGGTCGAACCTCGTCCCGCGGTTCTTGGCGGTCTGGGGCCTCGTTGGATACGCAATCTTTGCAACTGGATGCGTGCTGGAGATCCTCGGCTTCGCCGGCACCGGCCTCGTGGCGACAATTCCGGGCGGTCTATTTGAAATATTCTTTGGCATCTGGCTGATCGCCAAAGGTTTCAACCCATCGGCAATCACCATCGGAGCAGCGAAGACGGCTGGTGTCCTGACTCCGTAACTCGCGCTGCATACCCTCGTGCGCAATCGACTGACGCGGCCGATTGCGCACGGGGATCCATCCACCCGTTTTCCAAGTCCGCGAACCGATGTTCCGGACTATCCGATGCAGGCCATGGCGTTGATCAGATCGAGGGAGCCAGCCGGGACGTGTGTCGGCGCCGGAGCTCACGATGTAGCCCGGACGTTCGTACGCGGGCGTGCCGCTGGAGGAGATCTCGCAGCTGGTCGGCCACAGTGGAACGACGGTTACTGAACTGGTTTACCGGCACCAGCTCAAGCCCGTCATCCAGACCGGGGCCACGGTCATGGATCGGCTGTTCGGAGCATGATTGTGGCCGCGTGGTGTTACTCAGTTTGTTACTCAGACGCACTACGGAGGGTCGGGCAACTGATGAATCACCTGGTCAGATGGGTGGGCCTAAGTGGACTTGAACCACTGACCTCCGCCTTATCAGGCCGATTTAGGCCTCCAGAGCATGCCAAGAGACGACAGGGAGTAGCCGTCAATTCACGACCTGACAAGGCACAACGCTGAAACAGCGGTACTCGGTGTCAGTCGACGTCTGGCACGGGTTTGCGGCGTCGTGAGTCCCGTACGGGGCCCCGAGTTGATCATGATGCATGGCAGGTGCCGGTGTCTGGAGGCGAGGCACACAGGTGGGCACACATTCGCCAGTACTTCTGGCTGTCCCCGGAACTTGGGATAAAGGACGACTGACCGCTTGGCGAAAGAAGTCTTCGGCGACTGAGATTCGGGGCCGTCTGATCAGCCTTGCAGTCGCCGCAGCACGAATGGCTCGCCGGGCGCCAGGACCTGAATGCGTTCCGGATTTTCCACCCGGTCCGGCAATGAGCCCGGGTCGGCGTTGAACGGCGGAAAGTCGGGAGCATCCACGCTGCCCCAGTGGTACAGCAGCAACGGGGTGAGTGGGTAGGCGTTTGCCATCGCGATCGCCCCGTCGAGTCCGAAGTGCCACTCGCTGTCGGAGAAGTCGAACAGCATGGCATCGGCGGGCGGCATGCATAGGTGATGGTCGGGGATGAGCCGCGAATCGCCTGGTGCCCAGATGGTGCCATCTGGTGTGTCGATCCAGAAGCCGCAGCAGTCCTCCGGTTGGAAGATGCGGTCGCTCGCGCCCGGGGACTCGTTCTGCCACGCATGGTCGGCAGGCGTGACCTCCACACCCACCGGTCCGATCGCGAACTGCTCACCGATGTCGTGACCGTACGCCGGCAAGCCTTGTTCTTTCATCAGCGAAGCCACGTACTGTGTCGAGTGGTACTCGCCGGTAACCCGTGCCAGATCGTCGCAAGTGGGCACGCTGTAGTGGTCGTTGTCGCTGTGCGTGATCAGCACGGCGTCCAACTTCGGCACGTCGTCGGCGGCAATCGGAAATTCGATCATCACCGGCATGTC
This sequence comes from Propionibacteriaceae bacterium, assembly GCA_036566085.1. GTDB lineage: Bacteria > Actinomycetota > Actinomycetes > Propionibacteriales > Propionibacteriaceae > Microlunatus. The sequence continues at coordinate 298 of DATCXA010000314.1, read as the reverse complement.
GAAGCTGCCCAGCAGGGGATCGACCATCAGTGTCGTGCCGCGACTGTTGATCAAGAACCCGGCCATGCCCAGCCACCGCAGAACGGTCCCGTCGCTGGCCTCAAACGCTTCCACGCCGAACGGTTGGGTCTCGGGTGCTCGGGCTTGACGTTGCATGGCTGGACCTTATCGCCAGGGTCGACACCAGTGAACTCCCACCGACATTGAGGGCATGACGCTTGCCCGTGTTCGATTTTGGCGATCTACGCATCACGAGCGAGTCCTGTGGTTCACGGCACGTAACGGCTGCTGCGAGATG
>DATCXA010000309.1:0-7515 GCA_036566085.1 Propionibacteriaceae bacterium | reverse complement strand
CGTCGATTCCTCCCGATCGGCAGCTGCTATGGTCCGTTTCGCCCGCGCCTCGTCTCGCTTCTGTCGCGCCTGCGACCGACCGGCACGGGCCTCGGACCGCTGTGCCGACACTTCAGACGCCTCAGCGGAAACGCCAAGCTGCGCTGCGCGGGCGTCCATGTGCCGTTCCCACTTGTCGAGCTCGGCCTCCCGGTCGTCGGCGGTCCGGTCCCTGCTGTCTGCCACCCTGTCTCGCTCATCAGCGACCTCATCTCGCCGGTCAGCAACGAAATCGCGCTTGTCAGCGGCCCATCCGCCTTCCTCGTCGCCAGACCCAGTGGACACCAGACCACCTTTCACTGCACGGCAAGCCTCTGTTACCAGTACCCCCGTCTCGGCCCGCCGCCGACCCGCCTTGACTACTCACCGGATCAAGGGCTGGCTTTCTCACTTTCGATAGCCCGGATGCAGACCACATCAGCGTCGTTGACATCTGAGGTCCGACCTCCTGTGCCCCATTGTGCCCCCGACCGTCCATCATCGCCGTCACCAGCGACGGACTGGAAGGAATAGCCCAGCGCTCGAAGACACCAACCATCGGCCACCTCGTCCTCTGGACCACGCTCGTAATGCGTAGGTCTGGGGTTCGATTCCCCAAGGCGGCTCCACGCGTTATCCCTAACCCAGTCAACTCGGACTTTCCGCCATGACGGCACCCGGCGACTCCCTTGCTACAACTGCCTGGAAGAGCATCCGGCAACATTCACACCTCCAGCCTGCTGCGGTCACCATCGGCCTCCACGACAAGGCGGTACTCGACGGCTCGAGCTGCTGAGCCTCCTACCTTGCAGGTTCTCCTTGAAGCGCGGCGGGCTCAGCGGTCGGATCGGCGCCTGGTTCGACCTCCGTCGAGGTCGGTGTCGATCTGCTCCTTGCGGACATCTTCGGAGACAGTCTCCTGGTCGGTCACCGTCTCGGTGCCGAGCCGGACCCGCTCCACCGGAACAGCCTCCTTCTCCACGATCGGACGCTCCTGGTGCAGGATGACCTCGTGCTCCTCTTCACTGATATTCGGGCCGGAACGGGCAGCGCCGACGTTCTTATCAGTGATTGGCTCCCGCTCGACCCGGACCTCTTCGCGGCTCACCGGAACAGTCTGGGTGACATTTTCGGTCACGACATACTTTCGGAGCCGCGCCCGTCCGGCTTCTTCCTTTCGGGTGCCGACCTTGAGCCGCTCTTCTGACCGTGTCATCGCGTCGTCGGTTGTCGCACCGGAAGTGTCGTTGCTACTGGGGCCGTAGCCACCGGTGTCCGATGGTCCGGTCCTCTCGGTCCCGGAGGTATGTCCGCGAGGACTCGAGATGCCGTAGTGCGCGTACAGCCGCTGCTCCTCCTCGGGTGTGATCCGCCCATCGGGGTCTACTCGTGGAGCGTCCTTGACCTCGGTCTTGTTGTATGCCACGCGGATGTCACTGCCGGTCACGGTCGCGTCTTGCAATGGGACGAAGCTCTCCGCGGTGCCGAAGAGGCCGGTCTTTACGGTCACGAAGCTCGGCTCGCCGGTCGAGCCGTCTACATAGACCTGACCGATGCTGCCAATCTTCTGACCGTCGGCAGCGACGACGTTGCCTCCCGAGGTCGCAAGACTCTCCATCTGGGTTCTGCTGATACGCATGATTGCTCCTTACTCGATGTGCAGGTCCCTACGCACTGAAAACGCCTGGGCAACCCGTTCATGACGCGGGAGCGAGAGGAGGTGCATCGCTGAGTCGTTAGCGCCCCGTCAGAACTCGAGGGGCGCAGGAGTACGCGAGGAACTGATGGACTTGCGATCCTTGGTCGCTCGAGGGTTGACACTTGAGCCGACTTTCAGGCGGCGATCCAGGCATCGATGTAGTCGGTGACGGCTTGGTCGAGCATCCGCAGGGCCTCTCGGACGGGCAGCGCGTGCCACCACGGTTAGGAGACGAGTGTCAAGGTGGCGATCGCGTTCCTACGACTGGTAAACCCAGGTTTGATGAATGCGGACTCGAGCGCGCGCCCGGCGATCCAGGATGGTTTCGAGGTTGAATGCAGAGGTGGTCCACCGCCCAGCCGAGCGACGTGCCAATCGAGCGCCATTCACAGGTTCTGCCCGAGTGCCCGACCCGCCGAGGTATATGAATCGCATGCTGCAGGCCTGTGCCGATGTTTACAGCGAATACCGCTCGGGTGATCGGGCGTAGTGTTCCAGTCATGGAGGGTGCGGAGCTCGATGGAGCTCGGCCGGACTCGGACGCCGCGCCCGATGTCGCGTCGCTGTTGCCGATGCTGCGGCGGATCGTCTTCTCTCGGGTGGGAAATGAAGCGGCTGCTGAGGATCTGGTCCAAGAGACGCTCGTCAAGGTGCTGGCTGCCGCAAACCGCATCGAGCCGGGGATGCTTGAGCCGTACGCCATTACGACGGCGCGGCACGTGATCGCTTCGATGTGGCGGTCGCAGGACACCCAGCGGCGAAACCAGCACCGCGTAGTCGGGATGGACCACGTCGACGCTCCGGATGAGCGACTCCTCAAAGAAGAGGAGCGCGCGGCGGTCTCCGCTGCGCTCGGGCATCTTTCTGAACGGGAGCAACAGACGCTGCTGGCCCATGAGGTGTCCGGGCAGGACATGAGATCCTTAGCGACTGAACTCAATACGACAGCCGGCGCCGTGGCGGCCCAGCTCAACCGGACGCGGGCTCGTATGCGGGTGGAGTATTTGCTGGCTCTGCACGACGCCGAACCGCCGACCGATCGTTGCCGTCCCGTGCTGTATGCCATATCGGGGGGCGATCGGCGTCGTCAGCGCGAGGTCGATGCCGCCCGGCATGTCTTGGAGTGTGAGTTGTGTGCCAAGCTCAGTGAGCCGCTTCTCGAACGACGGCCGGAAGGCGAGAACGAGATCACGATTCGCATCCAGCGCGATGCTGATGTAGTGCGGGCCAGGAAGAGCGCGCGGGAGCTGGCAACCAGGCTCGACTTCTCGCGGACCGACCTGACCCTGATCGCAACTGCCGTGTCGGAGATAGCTCGGAACATTGTGCGCTTCGCCGCCAAGGGCCAGGTGTACATCGAGCTCGTAGACCAGCCGCGGCCGGGTATCCGGATTGTTGCCCGGGATAGTGGGCCTGGCATTCCGGACATCGACCAGGCGCTCGCGGACGGCTACAGCACCTACAACGGTCTGGGGCTGGGCCTGCCCGGTGCCCGCCGCCTGATGGATGAGTTCACGCTCACATCTGAGATCAACGTTGGCACGACCGTGACGATGACCAAGTGGCGAACGGAAGGATGACCATGACCCAGGATTCACCCACGGCTGAGCGTTTAGCGGATGCTTCCCCTGCCATCGATCGCGTAGACGAGGACGATCTGCTACCCCAGCTGGTCGCGCACCTGCGTGAGCATCGCAGCCGGCTACGTGAAGAGTGGGCGAACCGGATCCACGGGGCCCACCTCCTCGAAGCGATGACGCCGCAGGAGACGACCGACGAAACGACCTCGGTCTACGATAACTACGTCGAGGTCCTCGAAACGGGCAGCGTGGAAGCCCTGCAGGATTATGCCCGCGATCTCTCCGAGCGCATCATTCCCCGCGGCGTCGAGACGCACGAGGTCGTCAGCATCGTGCTGCTGCTACGCGACGTACTCGCCCGATCGCTGTTCGAGAAGTACCAAAGAGACTTTGATTTCCTGAACCGGGTACTCGATGCTTACGAGCCCGCGGCGAACCGGATTGCCAACACCGTGGCCGTCAGTTTTGTGGAGGAACGGGAACGGATCATTCGACAGCAGCAGGACTCCATCCGTGAGCTGTCCACGCCGGTCCTGCCTGTCCGGGAGCAGCTGCTGATCCTGCCAATCATCGGGATCCTCGACACCGAACGCGCCCGTCAGCTGACCGAGCAGTTGCTGACCGGTATCCGCACTCACCGGGCGAGGGTGGTGGTGATCGACGTCACCGGGGCGCCGGAGGTCGACGAGGCAGTAGCCAATCACCTTGTGCAGACCGTGGATGCGTCACGTCTGATGGGCGCCAGCGTCATCATTACCGGGCTGTCACCGAAGATTGCCCAGACGCTGGTGACGATCGGCGTCGACCTCAGCAAGATGCACACGATCGGTGATCTGCAGGGCGGTATCGAAGAAGCCGAGCGCTTGCTCGGTTACAACTCGGAGCAGGACGGAACAGGCGGATAGTGGACGAAGGGCCGGGGCTGGTCTCGATTTTGCGACAGGGCGACAACCTGATCGCGTCAATTCACACCGCCCTCGATGACTCCGAGATGGTGCGATTCCAGCGGAATTTGATCGAGCAGATAGGCCGGGATCGCGCTCGCGGCGTGATCATCGACGTGGCTGCTCTGGACGTTCTCGATTCCTTTGGCGCGCGGACGCTCCGTACTCTCGCCGAGATGGCGCGACTGCGCGGGGCCGAAACCGTGATCGTCGGCATCCAGCCGGACGTCGCCTTCTCAATGGTCGCCCTTGGTCTGGGTACCGGCACCGTACACACCGCACTCGACCTCGAAGAAGGCCTGGCCTACCTCGGCGGAACGCATAGCCTGCCTGCGCCGGACGGCACCGAACCACACTTCCGCCCGTGAACGCCCTAGAGCGCCTACGCCGCAACTACCGGGCGGCCTTTTTGCGGTATCTCCCGAACCGGGATGAGGCTGCGCTTGACGCCGGCTACCAGATCGGCCGGTCCGCCGTCGTGGACGGACTAACCATTCTTGATCTTGTGCAAGTGCACCATGACGTCCTCCGCGAAGTCCTCGGCACCGGCAGCCCCGAGGAGCTCGACGGCTTGACCGCGACTGCCGGCGACTTTCTGGTCGAGGTGCTGGCCACGTACGAGATGACGCGGCGCGGCTATCTCGCGAAGTCCTGAGTATCGACGACCCACGTCACGCCCCCCAAACCGAAGCGTCTTCAGTCTTGGGCTATGGGGGCGGAGTGGATTGCCCTTGCGCGCCCCTCAATAGATCCGAAGTCGGTCTAACGACGGAGCGGATGGCGACAGAATTGGATGCTGGTCTGGTGCGGGGTGGCCTGAGCCTGGTAATCGGCGAGTCCATTGAACGTCGAGTGGGCTAGCAGCACCACGTGGCTAGTTGGAGAACGGGGAGAGCTGGTTGTGAGCGGCAGCGCTATAGATCGAGGCTACGTCGAATGGCTACAGCAGGAGTCGATGCTGGCACGCGGCGCGGCGGTTGCTTCCCAGTTCGCCGGCTCGGGTGGTATGTCCCAAAGATCATTCGCTCAATCGAATCCCCGGGCTGCAACCCAAAAGGCGTCCGTGTGGTTCACGGCGTACCCCATCTCGATGATCACGAGGGCCGGTGAGTCGTTCCTCCGCATGTTGGCGGACGAGGACCTGTGGCGGCTATTTGAGGCTATCGGGGTCGACGCGGTGCACACCGGACCAGTCAAGCGGGCCGGCGGTATCTCTGGTTGGGACGTGACACCTAGCGTGGACGGGCATTTCGACCGAATCAGCACTCGGATCGATGAGGCATTCGGCACTGAGGTGGAGTTCCGGTCAATGTGTGAGGTGGCGGCCGCGCACGGAGGCACCATCATCGATGACATCGTGCCGGGCCACACGGGCAAGGGTGCCGACTTTCGTCTGGCGGAGATGAAGGTTGGTGACTATCCGGGCATCTACCACATGGTGGAGATCCCGCCCGAGGACTGGCATCTCTTGCCTCCGGTTCCACAAGGAAAGGACTCGGTCAACCTCGATCTGGAGGCCGAGGATCGGCTCGCGAAGGCCGGTTACATCATCGGCAAGATGCAGCGGGTTATCTTCCATGAGCCGGGTGTCAAAGACACGAACTGGAGCGCCACCGCGGTCGTCACTGGTGTAGACGGGGTGGACCGTCGCTGGGTGTATTTGCACTACTTCAAGGATGGTCAGCCATCGATCAACTGGCTGGACCCCACGAGCGCCGGCATGCGGCTGGTGATGGGTGACGCTTTGCACGCGCTGCATGACCTTGGGGCCGGTGCGTTGAGGCTGGATGCCAACGGCTTCCTCGGTGTGGAGAAGAGCGCCGAAGGCGGCGCTCCCGCCTGGTCGGAAGGACATCCCCTCTCGGAGGCCGCCAACCAGATGATCGCGAGCATGGTGCGCAAGGTCGGCGGCTTCACATTCCAGGAGCTGAACCTGGCCATCGACGACATCAAGAACACCAGCGAGCTCGGCGCTGATCTCTCTTACGACTATGTCAGCCGCCCGGCGTACCACCATGCTTTGGCTACCGGCGACACCGAGTTCTTGCGTCTCACTCTGAGCACTGCCCTCCGGATGGGCCTGCAACCAATCTCTTTGGTGCATGCCCTCCAAAATCACGACGAGTTGACCTATGAGTTGGTGCATTTCGCCGCAACGCACCGAGACGACATTTTCCATTTCCGTGGCACCGACGTGACCGGTGCGGAGTTGGCGATCAGAATTCGTGCGGAGCTTATCGAGCGGCTTACCGGCGCCGCCGCGTCGTACAACGACATCTTCACGACTAACGGAATAGCGTCCACGACCGCAACTATCATTACTGCCTCGTTGGGGATCACCGACATATCGATACTTGACCATGAGGTCATCGAGCAGGTCACACAGGCGCACGTGTTGCTAGCCATGTTCAACGCGTGGCAGCCTGGTGTATTTGCTTTCTCAGGCTGGGACGTCTGCGGGATGCTGACGCTGAAGCGATCTCAAATTGCACATCTTCTGCGCACTGGTGACACTCGCTGGATCCAGCGCGGCGCGTACGACTTGATGGATTATCAGCCGCAAGCAGGCGAATCATCATCGAAGATGCCCCGTGGCCGGAGCCTTTATGGATCACTACCTAAGCAACTGAAGAACGAAAATTCATTCGTGTCGCGGCTGCGCGATATTCTGGCGATCCGTCGCCGCTACGGAATTGCCACCAGTACGCAGATCGATATACCCGCCGTGTCCAACAAGGCTCTGCTCGTTATGGTTCATCGGCTTGATAGCGGGCCCATTCAGGTAACCGCCTTGAACTTCTCGAGCCATCAGATATCTGACCAGGTGGTCTCCGAACATCTCCACCCGGGCGCCATGGCAATAGATATGTTCTCCAAGAAAAGGCTCGGCCCGGTTGATCAGTGGCGCACCTTTCCGATCAGCCTGAGCCCGCATCAGGGCATGTCAGTTCTTGTCGTCAACACGCCCGAAGCGGACCGCTTCGCCACCGCTGTGGGCAGGGAGCGCACCAACAGGCACGGGCGCACACCCAGTTGACACGAACGGTCGCACCGACCCCGATCCGGCAGCGAGTCGCTATCGTCGTAGCCGCCGATCCCGTCCTTGCATGAACAGCCGCGTCATGGTGGCCGCTGGTAGGCGTCTTCAACGGTGGAAGCACCGACGGCTGGCGGAGCGCGTGGGGACATTCGGCCCGGCTCCGCTGCCCGCGGTCCTCTGGGACACGGTTATCCCGACCGGAGACCCGAAGTCCAAACGTCTAACCGAGAGTAG
>DATCXA010000299.1:0-3320 GCA_036566085.1 Propionibacteriaceae bacterium | reverse complement strand
TGAAAGGCTGGACGACATGTCAGACGGAATCCTGCCTGGGATATTGCCGGTGCCAGACGTGGTCTTAGACGATCTTCGGACGCGATTGCACAACACCCGATGGTCTGCAGCCGTGGAGGGCCAAGGCTGGGCTAGGGGCATGGATCTCGACTACCTACGCCAGCTTGTCGATTACTGGCGAACCGGCTTTGACTGGCGCGCTCAGGAATCTGCCCTCAGCCGCCTCACCCACGAACAGGTGCAGGTGTCAGGTTTGTCATTTCACCAGATCCACGAGCGCGCAGCGGATCCGAATGCACCTGCTGTTGTCTTGCTGCACGGTTGGCCTGACTCGTTCTTGCGCTACACCAAGGTGCTGCCTCTGCTGGACAGTTTCCATCGAGTCGTGCCTTCGCTTCCGGGCTTCGGCTTCTCGGAGCGGCCTGTCACACCTGGCTGGAACTCCTCGCGAATGGCGGACGCCATTGCGGACTTGATGACGGCCAACGGTTACGAGCGCTTCGTCGTCTCAGGTGGAGATGTTGGTGCTTCGGTTGCGGAGCAACTGGCCCGGCGCTACGCGGATCGGCTCATCGCACTGCACCTTACCGATGTGCCGTACATGCATCTGTTCTCGGTCGACCAAGCCAAGCTGACCGAGGCCGAGCGCGCTTATCTGGCCGCGGGACAGCAATGGCAAATGAGCGAGGGTGCGTACGCGCTGATCCAGTCCACCAAGCCAACGACCGCCGCCGTCGGCCTAGCGGATTCGCCCGCCGGACTGGCCGCTTGGATCGTGGAGAAGCTGCGTTCCTGGAGTGATTGTGACGGCGAGGTGGAACGGCGCTTCAGCCGCGACGAGATCCTGACCTGGGTGACCCTGTATTGGGTGACCAACACCATTGGGTCGTCGTTCGTGCCATATGTGGAATATGAGCCGAGCGATGACAGCGAAGTCGCCGTGCCCACCGGTGTGACAATTTTCCCCAAGGACCTGGTGCCGGCGCCGCGGGAATTCGCGGAGCGCTTCTTCCGGATCGTTCGGTGGACGGAACTGCCCACCGGCGGCCATTTCACGGCATGGGAGGAACCGGAAGCTTTCGCGCGCGAACTGACCGCCCTGGCACGGGAACGCAGCGGGTGCTGACCACAATCGCCATTGAGAACTACCGTTCCCTGCGAGATTTGCGGCTCTCGCTGGAGCGGCTCAATGTCGTGACGGGTGCTAACGGCAGCGGCAAGTCGAGTCTCTATCGCGCCCTTCGGCTGCTGGCCGACTGCGCCTCGGGTCGGGTCATCTCGTCATTGGCTCGCGAGGGTGGCCTTGAGTCAGCGCTGTGGGCTGGACCTGAACATCTTGCCGCGTCGGTCCGCTCGGGCCGGCATCCGGTTCAGGGCACAGTACGGTCGGGGCCAATCAGCCTGCAGCTGGGCTTTGCATCCGACGACTTCTCGTACTTGATCGACCTTGGTCTGCCGAAACGCTACGACTCCTCGGCGTTCAATCTCGATCCAGAGATCAAACGGGAGGTCGTGTGGAGCGGGCCCATCATGCGGCCGGCGAGTGTGCTGGTGAAGCGAAAGTGGACGCTCGCCGAACTCCGCGGCAGCGCCGCGAATGATGCCTGGCAGCCCTTTGAAAGCACGCTCCGACCGTATGAGAGCGTACTGACCGAGGTGCTCGACCCCGTACGAGCGCCGGAACTGCTGGCGGTTCGGGAGCAGATCCGAGGCTGGCGGTTCTATGATCAATTCCGCACCGATGTGGACGCCCCGGCGAGGCAAAGCCAGATCGGCACCCGTACACCAGTACTCGATGCGGAGGGCCGCGACTTGGCGGCCGCGCTGCAGACCATCGTCGAGATCGGCGACGTCGACGCCCTGCACGGCACTATCGAGGATGCCTTTCCAGGATCACAGCTGCAGGTGGTGGAGACTCGCGGTCGCTTCGACCTGGAGCTTCGCGCTCATGGCTTGCTGCGGCCGCTCTCCGCGGCAGAACTCTCCGACGGAACTCTCCGCTACCTGCTCCTTGTTGCTGCGCTCCTCAGCCCGCGACCACCGTCGTTGATGGTGTTGAACGAACCGGAGACCAGCCTGCACGTCAATCTGCTTCCGGCGCTCGCACGGCTCATCGCCCGCGCCAGTGGGCACACCCAAATTGTTGTGGTCACGCATGCCCAAGAGCTGGTCGAGGAGCTGACGACCGCCGGCGCCCAGCCGCTGTGCTTGGTCAAGAACTTCGGCGCAACAACCCTTGAGGGCGTTGAGCCCCTCGAGCAGCCGCCATGGAACTGGGGATCACGCTAAAGGAGTCGATCATGCTCGAGGTTGATGTCGCCGCTGCCGATGGCCGGGTCCTGCACGCGTACGATGTTGGGTCCACCGGCAGGGCGGATGAGTTGGTCTTGTTGTGGCATGGCGGCACACCTAACACGGGCGCTCCGCCGGAGCCGCTCTTTGACGTCGCGGATTCGCTGGGCATTCGTTGGATCGGCTATGACCGACCCAGCTATGGAGGCTCCAGTCCGCACCGCGGCGCAACCGTTGCCTCCGCGGCCGCTGATGCCAGCCGAGTTGCCGATCATCTCGGTATTGAGCGGTTCGCCGTTTTGGGAAGCTCCGGCGGCGGTCCGCGGGCTCTGGCATGTGCCGCGTTGCTTGCTGACCGGATATTTGCGGCAGCCACCATCTCGTCCCCTGCGCCATGGCCAGCACCTGGCATCGACTTCTTCGCCGGAATGTCAGATGGCGCTGCCCGAGAACTGCGTGCTGCCTGGCAGGGACGCGCTGAACTGGAGCAGGTCCTTGCTGCCAATGAATTTGATCCCGAGTCGTTTATCACTGCCGACAATGCAGCGCTGGATGGCAACTGGTCCTGGTTCAACGGCATTGTCCAAGCCGCAACCGCGAATGGGCCCGACGGCATGATTGAAGATGATCTTGGCCTGATGGCCCCGTGGGGCTTCGATCTAGCAAAGATCACGACACCGACGTTGATCATGCATGGAACGGCAGACCGCATGGTGCCGAGCTCGCACGCCGAGTGGCTGGCAGCGCGCTGTCCGACCGCCGAGCTACGTCTCGTACCTGGCGAGGGCCATGTCTCAGTGCTCGACTCCGCACCGGAGGCACTCGTGTGGATATCCAACCGCGCATCCGCGGTTTTTGGCGAGAAGGCGAACGAGTGAGGCGGTATCTGGACATGATGGGCTTACCCCATCGCCGCTGAGAAAGGGTCCATGTTGGATCGGCAGCCCGCCAACTCCGACGTCAGCTTCATCATTGCTCTCGCGCTCGGATCGTGCTCGCCGTCGGGTCAACGCCCTATGCCGGGGACG
>DATCXA010000267.1:0-9623 GCA_036566085.1 Propionibacteriaceae bacterium | reverse complement strand
CCAGTTGCTGCGGCCTCCTCGGCCGGCACTGCCTCCAGCTCAATGGTCTGCTCAGTGTCCGCGTGGTCGAATCCGGCAGTGGCGCCTGCTTCGTTCAGTCCGGCAAACATGTCTGCCTGGTCAATTGCCGCAGCACCGGCCGCAACTCCGGGCGCAGCGGAGACCGCGTGGGCTTCGCCGAGGCCCTCAGCGAACCGCCCGGATATGCAGTCAACGAACTGGTCCAGCAACTTCTCGCTGACGTCGGCGATCACCTCCTCCCCGAACTGAGCCGGCTTCCCGGTGATTGCGAGGCTGGTCAGCACTTCCACATCAGTGTGGGCACCGTTCTGGGTAAATGATGCCGTCATAGTGACCGCAGCGGTGCCCTTCCGTCGCCTGTCGTTGCCATTGGCCTCGATCAGCACCCGATGCTCTGTCTCGTTGCGCTCCAGGTAGCGCCCCGACCCGTCGTAGTCCAGCGCAGCCGGCCCCAACTTGATCTTGAGTTCGCCGGTGAACTCATCAGCCTGCACGCTGGTGATGGTCGCGCCGGGGAAGCAAGGAGCCAGTTGCTCGACATCGTTGAAGGCGTTCCAAGCCTCATGTACACCGGCGGGCACGCTGAAGCGGTGCATCAGGTCCATGAGCGCCATTCTGTCCTAGTGTCTTGAGCATGGATACAGTCAGCTATCTCAATCCGCCCGAGCTTCATGTCAACCCAGCGTTCACTCAGGCAGTGCGCATCCCGGCTGGCCATGATCTTGTGGTGATCGGTGGCCAGAATGGCGTCGATAGATCCGGTCGAGTAGTGTCCGACGACATCGCTGGCCAGACCCGTCAGGCGCTCCACAACCTGCAGGCCTGTCTCAGGGCAGCAGACGCCCGCGCAGAGCACATCGTCCGATGGTCGCTCTTGATCAAGGATGGTGCGTCGCTACAAGAGGGATTTGCTGCCTTCATGGAGGTCTGGGGTCAGCAGGCCAACCCGCCGGCGATCACGGCTGCGATGGTTAGCGGTCTAGGTGTTCCTGGCGCTCTGATTGAGATCGAAGCTCTGGCAGCCGTGCCGAGTTCGGACGTCTAGGTACGATCACCGGTCATGATCATCATCATGATGATCATCGCCGTCATCGTCGAGGGCAAGCTGGCTCAGCACAGCGTCATGTAGTCGACCGTTGGTCGCGTAGGCGCCAGCTCCGTGGGGCCCAGGCCGGCCATCGAGATCAGTGAACTTGCCGCCCGCCTCGGTGACGATGATCGAGCATGCCGCCATGTCATACAGCCGCAGCTGCGGCTCGCAGGCAATGTCGACGCCACCTTCGGCAAGCAGCATGTAAGACCAGAAGTCCCCATAGGCACGCGTCCGCCAGCAGCGGCGGAGTAGGTCCACGAACTGCTGCCCTTGGTGGGCCTCCACCCAGGCAGAGATCGAGGCATAACTCAGCGAGGCGTCCTCGACGCTGGCAATGTCCGAAACATGAATCGAACTAGCTGACATCAAGGATTTACCGGCGTATGCGCCGCCGCCCAGGCTCGCCCACCAGCGGCGGCCTAACGCGGGGGCGCTTACAACGCCAACTGCTGGCTGTTCGTTGATCATCAGAGCGATCAATGTCGCCCACACCGGCACGCCGCGGACGAAATTCTTCGTGCCGTCGATCGGGTCGAGCACCCACCGTCGCGGACCCCAACCCGTATCGGCCATTTCTTCACCATGCACCGCGTCGCGTGGCCGAGCCCGGCTGAGCGTACGACGGATGGCCTGCTCAGCAGCCGTGTCGGCGTCGGAAACCGGCGTCAGGTCCGGTTTGGAGGTGACATGCAGATCGAGCGATTTGAAGCGGCTCATAGTGATGGAGTCGGCATCATCGGCGAGCAGATGAGCCAGCCGAAGGTCATCAGTCAGACCTCGAAGGAGCGCATCGTCAGGCCCTGTTCGCACGGCATCGGGGACGGGCATGTGCCTACGCTACTGGCCGGAGCCGAGCATCCGGCGGAAAGACTCAAGCCGGCTTGGTGCGAGCTGACCACTCGCCACGGCAGCGTCCAACGCACACTCAGGCGCAGTGTCGTCATGCCGGCAACCGCGCGGGCAGTTCTCAGCAATTGCCCGGAGGTCATCGAAGGCGGCGATGATTCGAGCTCGGCTGACGTGGCTGAGGCCGAACGAGCGCACGCCGGGCGTATCAATAACCCAGCTCTGTCGCGCCGGGGGGACGACCCCCCCGCGCCCCCCCGAGAAGTTCGGTCCAGCGCGGGAGGGATCACTTGAGTCCGGCAGTCGGAGTGCGATGGCTGAGGAGGAGATGTGCCTACCGCGTCCGGCCGCACTGACCTCACCGATCGCCCGGCGAGCGCCGGGAATCAAGGCGTTGACCAAGGTGGATTTCCCGACACCTGAATGGCCGACGAAAACGCTCCAGTGACCGCGCAGCCATTCACGCAGCGGATCCAGATCGCTACCAGGATGGGTGACTAGCACCGGGACACCGAGCGGCTCGTACTGCGCGATGAGCTCCTCGGGTGACGCGAGATCGGGCTTGGTGAGGCAGAGCAGCGGTTGGATTCCAGCGTCGTAGCTGGCGACCAGAAGGCGGTCGATCATGCCAACACGCGGCGGTGGATCAGCGAGTGCGGTGACAATGACAAGCTGGTCGGCGTTGGCAACGATTGGTCGCTCGTACGGGTCGTCATCATCGGCTGTGCGCCGTAAGACCGTCTCTCGTTCTGCGACCTCGACGATGCGTGCCAGGGTTCCCTCCGCGCCGGAAGTGTCGCCGACCACGCCAACCCGATCACCCACAATGACACCCTTGCGGCCCAGCTGGCGCGCCTTGGTGGCGCTGACCTCCCGCTCAGAGATCAAAACCCGATACCGGCCCCGATCGACGGTGATCACGATGCCGGTCTCGGCGTCGGCATAGTCGGGTCGATCTTTGGTACGCGGCCTGCTGCTGCGCTGCCCCGGACGATCGAACGCCTCGTAGTCGTCGCCACGCCGACCGGCGGAGGTCACCGAGGGATCGCCTCGCCCGCTGCCGCCTCCACCGAGTCATCGATCATCTTCATCCACAGCTGTTCGAACTCCGGCATGGTCTTGCCGGTGCAGCCGATGTCGTCCAGGACGATCTCTGGGACCAGCAGGCCGAGAAGAGCTCCCGCCTGCGCCATTCGATGATCAGCGTAGGTGTGCCAAAGATCACCACCAAGGATCCTCGGGTGGATGATCAGTCCGTCGTGGGTCTGTCTCACATGAGACCCAAGCCGATCCAGTTCTGTCTCGAGTGCAGCCAACCGATCGGTTTCGTGGCCGCGGATATGGGCGATGCCTCGCAGATGGCTGGTGTCGTCGGCGAGGGCGGCCAGCGCCGCGACTACCGGTGTCAATTCCGCCGACTCACTCAGATCAAGATCAACTGCGTGTAACTGATCGGTGCCTTGAACTTCAAGGTTGCTGCCGTCGAGATCGACCCGGGCGCCAAAGTCCTGCAGGATCTCCCGGATCGCATCGCCGGGTTGCAGAGTCCTGGCGGGCCAATTGGGGATCGTGACCGTGCCGCCAGTGATCGCTGCCGCGGCGAGGAACGGTGCCGCATTGGACAGATCAGGCTCAATGGTGACATCAAGCGGCTGGATTGCGCCCGGAGTAACGACCCAGCGGTCCGGCACTGTGTCATTGATCTCTACGCCGCGGGCCCGCAGCATGGCCAGAGTCATCTGGATGTGCGGACGGGAGGGAATCTCACCTCCAACGTGCTGGATGTCGATGCCATTGGCGTACCGGGCACCGGCCAGTAGCAGGCCGCTGAGGAACTGGCTGGAGGCTGAGGCGTCCACGGTGATATCGCCACCCGGCAGCTGCGGATTGCCCGTGAGGTTGAACGGAAGCGAATAGCCATTGCCGTCGACCCTGGCGCCGAGAAGTTTCAGTGCTCCCAGCAGGGGGGCCATGGGCCGTGCGTACGCCTGCTCGTCACCGTCAAATCGCACCGTGCCGTCGGCCAAGGCCGCAACTGGTGGCACAAAGCGCATCACCGTGCCAGCAAGACCGCAATCGATAGTGCCGCTGCCTACAAACGACTGAGGAGGGTTGACCTGCCACTGCTGGCCGCTTTCTTCGATGCGTACGCCGAGAGTGCGCAAGGCGTCCCGCATCAGTTGGGTATCACGGGCTTCCAACCCGCCGGTGATCACTGACGGACCGCTGGCCAGCGCGGCCAAGATCAATGCTCGATTGGTCTCAGACTTGGATGCGGGAAGGACCACTGTTGCGTTGATCGGTGCGGGCGCTTCGGGCGCGGCCCATTGTCGAAGTTCAGACACCCCTCAGATCCTAGGCGCCACCGTCCACCAAGTACCGACTTGTCAGCGTCTTAAAGTGCTATAGCACGCTGTGACGCTGACAAGTCGGTAATGGGGAAGTCAGTTTTCGCCAAGGTGAACGTTCTCGCCGAGCTTCTTGGCCTTCTTGGAAATGACCTTGGCCTGTTTCTTCGCTTCCTTCTTGGCCTTCTTGGCTGCCTTGGCTGCGGCGTCTTGGGCTTCCTCAGCCGTGTGTGCGGCCACAGCCTTCGCTTCCTTCAACTGCCTCGCTGCCTGCCGCTGCACCTTGCGGGAGGAGTCTCCCAGGGCCTCGACCAGCGCAACGCCGGTAGCTACGGCTGCCTCCGCCAGCTCGGTGGCGGTGTCGGCAACGTTGCTGCTGCCCTTGGTGAGCTTCTTGGACGCCTTACGGGTTTCCTTCGCAATCGTTTCTCCGCCCTTTCTGGCGCGCCAGACCAGGCTGGGCTTGCCCTCCGTGTCTTGAGCGGCGAGCAGCACTCCGCCAAGCAAGCTCATGTTCTTCAGAAAGTGGCTGCGGTCCTGAGCCCGCGCTTCAGGGTCTTGCACCGTCCAGAAGGAGTGCTTGGCGATAGTGCTCGGGATCAGCGAGCCAGCCAGCAGCAACGCCCCGAAACGCCGGCCTTTGCCAGTCGCAAGAGCGGCGCCACCCAACACTTCAGCGATGCCATTGAGGCGCACCAGTGTGACGGTGTTCTCGGGCACGTACCCGGCCACCTGCTCGGGGGCGTACTCCTTGACGAGCGGTACGACACGATCAACGAGAGGCTCGGCGGCTGGGACGAGCGATTCGGGATCACGGATCGCCTTGATTCCCGCCGCGACGAAGTAGGAGGCCAGCATTGTCCGAGGAATAGCGCGCAGCAAGCTCATGGCATATTCCTACCCTGACTGAGCTGCTTCATCCCAACAGGGGGCCCACTTCGAGCGAAAGTGGTCGCAAAAGACAGCAGTGAATCGATTCACAATGTCGTTGCTGACCATTTTCCCGATGCCAGGAGTTTGGTCAGAGGCCGCGGATACGCTCGGATCCATGTGCGGACGCTATGCAACTTCCGCCAGCCCGCAGGACTTGATGGAGGAGTTCGAGGTCGACGACTTGTTCGACGGTCTGCCCGGGCCGGATTACAACGTTGCGCCGACAGTGGCGGTGCCTGCCATCTTCGAGCGTCGGGTCAAAGACACCGGCGAGGTACGGCGTCGGCTCGCTCCATTGGTTTGGGGGCTGGTTCCGTCGTGGGCCAAGGACCCTTCGATCGGCTCGCGAATGATCAATGCGCGGCTCGAAACAGTCGCCGAGAAGCCGGCGTTCCGGCGTGCCTTCAGCGCCCGCCGCTGCATCTTGCCGGCCGATGGCTTCTATGAGTGGTACGCCGCTGAACAACAGGCCGCCGGACGCGGCAGGAGCAAACCACGCAAGCAGCCTTTCTTCATCCATCGAGGCGACGGTGGTCTGCTCGTGATGGCAGGCATCTACGAGATCTGGCGCGACCCGCGCAAGCCTCCCGAGGACGACTCGGCCTGGTTGCGCACTTGCTCTGTGATCACCACCGAAGCGACAGACGCCGTTGGGCACATCCATGATCGGATGCCGATGGTGATCACTCGCGACGCGATCGATGCATGGTTGGACCCGGAGATCACCGATCCGGAACGCGCACTGGAGCTTCTCGAGGTCACCGAGGCGTCGGCCTTGGAAGCGTACGCGGTTTCCATTGAGGTCAATAGCGTCGAGAACAACAATCCTTCACTTGTTGAGCCTCTTGCCAGCGAACCAGACCAACACCATGATCAAGAGACGCTGATCTGATCATGGCCTCGACTGTCGTCGGAGTGAATACGCCACAGGGGCCCGGCAGGTTGTTCCTTGATCTTGCTGCGCGGCCGCGCTCGATTTTGGTGCTCGGTCACGGCGCGAGTGGCGGCGTGGGGTCTGCTGATCTTGAACTGCTGGCTCACAGTTTGCCTGACCTCGGCACCAGTGTGCTGCGGTTCGAGCAGCCGTGGCGTACGGCAGGCCGGAAGGTGGCCGCACAGCCGCCGCAACTGGACAAGGCTTGGGTTGCGGCACTCGACTGGCTTACCAGTCAGGAGTGGGCCCGGGATCCACTTGTCGCGGGCGGTCGTAGCGCCGGTGCTCGGGTGGCGTGCCGTACTGCGGCCGAGACTAATCCTGCGGCAATCGTGTGTCTGGCATTTCCGCTGCATCCCCCTGGCCGGCCCGAGAAATCCCGAGGGTCGGAGCTGCTGACGTCTCCCGTTCCACGGTTGGTCCTGCAAGGCAGCAATGACAGCTTTGGCACTGCGGACCAGATCCGCGCCGCCGTCGGCGATACCCCGGGCATCACGATCGTGGAGCTGCCGGGAGCGGATCACAGCTTCCGTGTCGGGAAATCGTCAGCCTTCACACCAGCTGAGCTGCGTATGTCGCTCGTCACCGAGGTCAGCCGATTCATCGCAGCCGTGGTGGGAATAACCACCCCATGACCGCGTTGCACATCACATGCCCCTGCTGGTGGATGGCTTGGACGCTCAGTCGATGCTGCGCACCTCGCCGCTACTCTCGTACGTGATGAGCATGCCTAGCACCTCCAGTGGCGCCTCGGCCCGCACGCCGAACAACGACGCGCCAAACAGCGACACTGGCCATGTCGAGACAGCTGACGAGCGACATGAGCGGTTCGAGAAAGATGCCTTGCAGTATCTCGATCAGCTCTATGCCGCCGCCTTGCGCATGACGCGCAATCCGGCGGACGCTGAGGACGTTGTTCAGGAGACCTATGCCAAGGCGTATGCGTCCTTTCACCAGTTCACCCCGGGTACGAACCTCAAGGCGTGGCTGTATCGGATCCTGACCAATACCTACATCAACTCTTACCGGAAAAAGCAGCGCGAGCCGCAGCTCTCCGACGGGGAGAACGTGGAGGACTGGCAGCTTGCCAGGGCCGAGTCACATACCTCGAGTGGTCTGAAGTCGGCGGAGATGGTGGCGCTGGAGAACCTGCCGGACACCGATGTAAAACAAGCGCTGCAACAGCTGGCTCCTGACTTCCGGCTGGCTGTCTACCTGGCGGACGTCGAAGGCTTCTCGTATAAGGAGATCGCCGACATTATGGGCACTCCGATTGGCACGGTGATGTCGCGACTCAACCGTGGCAGGACGCAGCTGCGCAATCTGTTGGCCGAGTATGCCCGCGACAGGGGCATCAAGCGAGCGGAGGCGAGCACGACATGAACGCCGAACGACCCAAGGATGCGTCGCTCGAAGACTGCGAACACGTACTCGAACGCGTGTACGAGTTTTTGGACAATGAGGTTGACGAAGCCACCGGCGACGCGATCCGCCATCACCTCTCGATGTGTGAACCGTGTCTGGAACGGTTCGATGTCGAGGAGGCGGTCAAGTCGCTGGTCCATCGGCGCTGTGGCGGTGATGTCGCACCGAGCCACTTGCGAGCGAAGATCGTTTCCCAGCTGATTGTGATCCGCAAGACACTTTGACGCTTAAGGCCAGAAAACCCCACGGAGAACACCGTGGGGTTTCGTGTCTGTGGCCTAGCGACTACTAGGCGTTTGGGCGCTTGCCATGGTTCGCGCTCTTCTTCCGGCGGGCGCGACGCTTACGGGCACTCTTGGCCATCTGAGCCTCCTTGAGCTAAGAGCGACGATTCTCCCACAAACCAATAAATGTTTGACGCGGCCGTAGATTTGCGACATGCCGTCCATGTCGGAGATCATCTCCGAGCACACCGACCTTTCCGAGGCCGGCCATCACTGGCTGAAATTGCTGGTCTCGGAATGGCAATTGCTTGCCGATCTCAGCTTCTCCGACCTGGTCTTGTGGGTACGCGACCACGACCCGAATGTTTTCTGGGCCGCGGCTCAGATCCGGCCTTTCACCGGCGCGACTTCTCTGTTTGATGACGTCGTCGGCGACCTCATCGCCTACTCGCCGGAGCATCTTGTGTCTGCGGCCTTCCTCAGCGGCGAGATCGTCCAAACCAGCGAAGGCAACATGCAGGCGGGACTTCCGGTTGAGACGCATGCCATCCCCGTCACAGTGGGCGATCAGGTAATCGCAGTCGTCGAGCAGCACACCAGTCAACTGGCCGTACGCGGTGCGCCCAGCTCATTGGAGAAGGCCTACCTGGAAGCGGCGGCGGAATTGGCCAGGATGATCACAATCGGAGCCTTTCCGATTCCCAGCGATGCGACACATCCGGCCTTCAGCCCACGGGTCGGTGACGGATTCATTCGACTGGACCCGGGCGGCGACGTGACGTACGCGAGCCCGAATGCGCTGAGTGCCTATCGCCGGCTCGGTTTGCGGGGCGATCTTGTAGGAGAACAGCTCGCCAGCCTGACGTCGGAGCTGCTGCCAGCCGGACCGGAGCCAGTGGATGAGTCTGTGCAGTCGATCTTGTCGGGTCGTACGGCGCGCCGGACGGAGCTCGTGTCGGGCGAGGCACATCTCATGGTTCGAGTGCTGCCACTCGTCGACGGCGGGGAACGGGTCGGCACCATCGTGCTCTGCCGCGATGTGAGCGACTTGCGAAGCAAAGAGCGTGAGCTGGTCACTAAAGACGCCACCATCCGCGAGATTCACCATCGGGTCAAGAACAATTTGCAGACAGTTGCGGCGCTGCTGCGGATGCAGGCGCGGCGCATCGAATCCCCGGAGGCTCGCGTCGCATTGACCGATGCCATGTCACGGGTCGCCTCCATTGCGATTGTGCACGAAACCCTGTCGCAGGCCTTCGATGAGATCGTCGAATTCGATCAAGTAGCCGATGAGCTACTCCGGACGGTCGGCGACGTCGCCGCCTCTTGGGGTGGAGTTTCGGCAATCCGCAAGGGCAGCTTCGGTCTGTTGCCGGCGGATGTTGCCACCAGCCTGGCGATGATCATCAGCGAACTCTGCCAGAACGCCGTCGAGCATGGCCTCGCGAACCAGTCTGGTGAAGTGCGAGTCATCCCCAGCCGGTTCGATGGGCGGCTCCGAATGGAGATCAGCGACGATGGGCGAGGGCTCCCGCCGGGCTTCAATTGGCGCAAGTCGCGCAGCCTGGGGCTCTCGATCGTCAACACGTTGGTCGCCGAAATGGAAGGCTCTTTCCAACTCGGGCCGCCGCAGGCCGGGACGGGCACCCGAGCTGTGGTGGAAATTCCCCTCTGAATCTTTCGCACCTCTTCCATGTACCGACGGTGGGCAATGCCAAGTGTGCGAACTTCTACACCGACGACGCCAATGTCATCGCCTTCAAGGCCTGGGCGGCGTTCAACAACGGAACCGCAGACAA
>DATCXA010000258.1:0-6380 GCA_036566085.1 Propionibacteriaceae bacterium | reverse complement strand
GGCACCTGGTTGCCGTCCTGGTCGGTGGACGTCACCGTGCTGGCATAGGGCAGCCCGGTCTGCTCGCGGACGGGCAGCGCGTCCATGTCAGCGCGCAGCAGCACCGCCGGACCGGCGCTCGATCCGCGAAGGACAGCGGTGATCGAGGAGCAGCGCGTGCCGAGGGTGATCTCCAGCGGGAGACCTTCGAGCGCCTGGAGGACCGTGCTCTGGGTCTGCGGCAGCTCCAGGCCGACCTCGGGATAGGAGTGGAGTCGACGGCGCAGCGCGACGAGCCCGGACTGAAGCCCTGCGGCTTCCGACGAACTCAGCACGGACACTCCTGGGCTCAGATGGGGCTTGCCTGACCTGTCTGGGTCAGGCAAGGATGCCCGTTCATCTGCGTCGTCCCAAAAAAGTCAGGAAACAGTCACAGTGCGCTCTCCGATGCAGGAATCTGTCGTACTCGACGAGCTTGATCTGGCATTGATCAACTGCCTCGAGATCGACCCGCGTGCATCGTGGAGGCGCTTGGGGGCCGCCCTCGAGGTGGACCCGGTGACCATTGCTCGACGCTGGCAGCGCCTGTCCAGCACGGGAACGGCCTGGATCACGGGGCGATCGGTGGGGCATCGGACTCCGGAGTCCTGCCTCGCGGTCGTGGAGGTCGACTGCACGACGACACGGGCGCTCGACATCGCCCACCGGCTCGCCGCCTGGCCGCATGTGCTGTCCGTCGAGCACGTGAGCGGCAACAGGGCGCTGACCTTGTTCGTCGAGGTGCTGGACATGGCCTCGCTGTCGCGCTTTCTGCTGGAGTCCCTCGCTGCCGTCCCGGGGATCGTCGCGACCCGCACCCACCTGGTGACGAAGATCTTCACCATGGGCGACCAGTGGCAGCTCAAGGTCTTGGACGCGAGCCAGCTGCAGAGGTTGCACCCTCGCCCGGGCAGGACGACGAAGGCGGGCACCGGCGTCCGGGTGCCCGGCTCCCGCCCGCTCGACCTGGTCGACCGACAGCTCATCTTGTGCCTCGGGCAGGACGGGCGAGCGGCCCTGGTCGATCTGGCGAGCGCCACCGGCCTGAGCGTGAGCACGGTGCGTCGCCGGCTCGACGACCTCATTCGGCGCGGTGACGTGGTGTTCCGCTGCGACGTCGCCCTGCCGCAGTCCGGCTGGCCCATCGCGATCTGGATCTGGGGCTATGCCGACCCCCATGACGCCGAGACGATCAACACCCTCCTGCGCAAGATTCCCGGTACGCGGGTGTGCCTGCGAATCTCGGGCGGTCGACCCAACCTGTTGCTGGGCATCGCTGCTCGCTCGCTGCACGAGGTGCCCGCCGTGGAGGCACAGCTCGCCCTGGAGGCACCTCGTCTGACGGTGCTGGACCGGTCCATGGTGCTGAGGTTCATCAAGCGGATGGGACGACTGCTCGATGGCAGCGGCCGCAGCGTGCGCTCGGTCCCCATGGACATCTGGTCCGACCCCACGCTGTCCGTTGCCGAGCCACCGCAGGAGAAGCCGCTGGGCACCGCCGCCCGGGCCTGAAGGAGGCGCGCGGGCACCTGCATAGTCGGTAGTCCACAGTGACCCCGCGGTCGGCAGCGGAGCCTCGAAGCATTGGCTTCATTGCCGGCGACGCTCAGCATGAACGAAGGGGGTTAGTAGGCACTGCTGTGACTGTCCGAGCCCAATTGCTCGGCGACCTCCTCATTGAGACCGTTCCCACCGGGAGCCGTTCGCCCAGGACGAGACTGAATCAACTCGGAGCTTTCGTTGTTGATGCGCAGCTGGTACACATCTGTACGATTGTAGTGTCCGCTGACGTCGTGTACGTACCGGCCGCGGATACACTCCACAAAGTCGACATCTGCGTAAAGGATTCCCTCTTGGTCGCCATCCATGGGGCCTGCGATGATGTCGCCCGATGGTGCAACGATGCAGGTGCCACCGGACTTATCGGGATCCCTGAGGAACGTCTCATGTTCGGGAGTGGATGCCAGCTCTCTGATCATGGTCTCTGAGTTCACGCCACATGAGCTGATCACGAATGACTTGCATGTGTACGCTATGTTCCGACTGACCAGAAGGCTTGACTCACGCATGCCACAGTACTCGGGAATGAAATGGTTCGGCCAGCTGGCAACGTGCACCGTAGGATAAGCTCCGGCTACCATAGCGACCGCGAGCGGGTTCGAGTTTTCTCCACACGCCAGCGCGCCGATGTTGCCGAACTCGGAAGTGAATGTAATCTGCGTCTCAGGTCTCCCCCCGGCGTGAACCAACCTCTCACCGATGGTGGGTACGAGTTTTTGGTGCTTCCCACTGATGTGTCCGGTCGAGTCGATGAAAAGTTGCGTGTTGTAGAGAGTCCCTGTCGTGTCGGGCACTCGTTCGGTCAACCCCATGACCACATTGATGCCCGCCCTGGCGGCCGCCACGCAAAGCGCCTCGGAGTCCTCGCCGGGCAGCTCGACCGAGTTCTGGAACAGCCGTGTCGCGAAGTCCGTGCTTTTTACGCTGGTGGCGGGGTAAAAGTAGTACCAGACGGGATGCCCAGGTATAAAGTTTTCGGGAAACCCGACGATGTTGGCGCCGTTCGCACCTGCCTCGGTGATGAGCGCACAGGCCTTCTCGACACTCGCCTTCCGGTCCAGCCATTCGGGAGCCGCTTGAACGGCGGCGAGGCGTGCAGTGGTCTTGTCAGTTTTCATGAGATGACTCCTTTCGGGCGCCGATAGCCCACCGTAGGCGCGGATGACGCGGCCTCTGCAATGGTGCCAACGGCTTCACTTCAGAATGTGGCTTGGCAACATGTGACACATCGTGACGTACGGGTGCGCGGTGGGCGATCACGCGCGACGTCGTGCCCACGAGGGCGGCACGTGCTGGGAAGGGAGCGGCGCCTGAGCCCGCGTTGCAACCTGCGGGCGGCCCCTCACTGGGCTGTGGCGCGGGCGACGGACTGGTGATGGTCCTCCTCGGCAGGAGTGATGACCGCACGACCGATGCGTGCAGTTCTGTCACATACTCACATCCCCGCGAGTTGCCAGCTTCGGCTACCTTTCCAACAGATCGGTGTGGTCTCGTCACGTACATTTCTGGAAAGTGGGCTGGGATGGACGATCGAAGAATCGAACGTGACGGGCATCTTTCGTCCGAAACGCGCCCGCACGTCGACCAACCGTCTCTCGCGCAGGACGAAGGTGTCCAAAGCGATCAGTTGACACTGCTGTACGACTTGGACGACCGTCCACCGCCGCAACGGTTTCTGCTCTACTCTTTGCAGCACCTCATGACGGGTTTCGCCACGATGATTGGCGTACCGTTGGCATTCGCAGCAGCGGTGGGTCTGGAGGGCACCTCTCGGACGGCACTGATCTCCGGCGTGCTGGTTGCCGGCGGTGTCATGTGTGTCATTCAGAACCTTGGCCTGGGGCCATTCGGGGGTCGTCTACCCCTCGTCAATGAGGCCACCTTCAAGTTCATGGGTCCGCTCATCGTCGCCTATAAATACGGCGGATTCGGCGCTATCTACATGGCGAGCATCATCAGTGGCTCTGTGATCGTGGTCCTAGGCGCTTTCGTCGGGCTGATCCAGCGATTCCTAACACCATTCATCGTCGGCTCATTCCTCATCATTACGGGCGTCAGCTTGATGCCGATTGCCATGAGAAACTTGTTGGCCGTCGGCAAACCGTATGAGGCTACCCCCGAGGCACTCGCTGCAGCGCTGATACCTCTGCTGACCATGATCGTCATCATGACAAGCAGAAGTGTACGCATGAGGGGTCCTAGGTCCCTCGTGGTGCTGATCGGGTTCGGGGTGGGGTACATCTTCGCCGCCTTTGCAGGATTGATCGACTTCACCCCGGTGAAGGAGGCGGGCTGGTTTGGTCTAGCAATGCCGTTCTCTGCGGGCGCTCCTTCTTGGCCTGGCATGGCGATCGTCGTCGCATTCACCCTGGTCTTTATGGCGTGCTTCATCGAGACGTCGGGGGACGCCAGCGCGGTCGCGGCAATTCTTGGTCGTAAGATCACCGCCAAGCAGCTGCGGGGCGCCGTGATGGCCGATGGGCTCTCAGGCCCTATCAGCAGTCTGTTCGGTGGATTTCCGATGACCACATACGGTCAGAACGTCGGCCTGGTGAGAATCAGCGGTGTGGGGAGCAGGTTCGTCGTCGCGGGCACCGGGGTGATGCTGATCATCGTCGGGCTCGTGCCCAAGTTTGCTGGAGTCATTGCAGCCATGCCATCGCCGGTGCTCGGTGCGGGACTTGCGATGACATTTGGAATGATCACGGTCGAAGGTGTTCGCCGTTGCGGTCCCTACGCCGGTAACGCGCGGAACGCGGCCGTCCTGATCCTCGGGCTCTTGCCGGCACTCACCCTGGGTGGCGTGCCCGAAGAGCTTCTGGGCCGGATCCCTGACACCCTTGCTCCCCTTATGACAGATCCTCTTGTCAGCGGACTACTCGTCGTTCTCATCGCCCACCTGGTCTTCCCCGGGAGGACCGACATGACGAGAGATCACGTGACCGACTAGCGGCCAAGCGGCTGACACGCCGACAGATGACGCCGGCGGCATCGTAAGGAACGGCGCACGTAGCTCAGGAAGGAAATCGGATGGACGCCGACAGGCTCGACGAGGTTATTCCCTGGAACGACCCTTCTGCGATCGAGGCGCTCGCTGATCCGGAGTTCAAGTCGTATTTCTCCGACTCGCACAAGTTCAGCACTCCCGCACCACAGAAGCTGATGATCCTCAGCCACAGCCCTGCGGCGCTGCGCGGCTGGTGCCGATTCTGGTGGTCGACTTACCGCCACAGTGCGACTGAGCGGCCTTTGATGGAGCGTGTTCGATACCTGGTAGCCGACCACATCGCGTGCAGCTTTTGAAGTGAGCAGCGACCTGTCCAGGTTGGGCAGGATGAGCCGGAGCTGGCGCCCACAACGACCGAAGAGGACGCGGCGGCCAGTGAGTATGACGCAATAAGGTCGGGTGACTTCAGTCGATTCGATGCGAGGACCAAGAGTGCCCTGGAGTTTTCGAGGGCTTTTGCGGACCTCGGGGCACGCACGCCCAGGTCGTACTTCGACGAGCTCGCGCGGAACTTCACACCTCTTGAGACTCGCGAGGTCATCCTCCTCGCCGCATGGCAGGCGGCCGGTCTGAGAGCGATCGCGTCATGGCGACGGGAAGAGTCGCTCGACTCGACCCTCCCGCTCGCTTACGTCGAGATGCGCCACGAGGAAGACACGTTCCGCGCATACAAGCTTGGACCTGAGGCGAAGTCGGATCCGGTTCTCGCGCAAGAGCTGTACGGCCGCTACGTGGCTGAATGGACTACCACTGCTGGGCCTCCAGCAGAGTGGGCGGACTACCTCGTAGTGGCACCGCACGCATTCTGGGGATGGGCTGAGTTCCATCGGATCACGATGGCTGACGGTATGAACGAGCCTCGGGTCAAGGCTGGTGTGGTGATGTACCTCGCCGCGCTCGAGGGACACCAGACCTGGGCCATCCACGTTGCCGGAAGGCCTGCGCTGTATGACCTGACGGTCGAAGAGATCACAGCACTTGGTGCATGTGATATCAGCGGGTTCGACGGCGAAATGCACGCGGTTCTGAGGTACGTCGAGGAGATGACGTACTCCTCAGGGGTGGGGGAGGAGGCGATCAGGGGCGTCCGTGCCGTTCTGAGTCCCGGGCAGCTCGTCGAGCTGGGAATGTTCGCAGGCTTGCATCTCGCGAGCATCCGGATCGACATTGCGCGTAGATCGAGTGCCCACTAGTTCTGGTGTGGTTGTCACTACTCCACAGAGGTCCATTGTCTAGGTAGGGCAAACGTATCGTGACCTCGGCGAAGCGCCGCTCCTAGGGTGAGGTGCAGCGGGCCAGGAGGCTGGCGCTCACGCCGTGCCCGCCAGCGACGCGGTTTCCAAGCTGGTCCGCCTGAAAGGTGCAGAATGCCAGTCCATCCGTCGGCCCCCTTGCTGGTCGACGTCCACAGCCACATCTACCCGTCCGCGTTCGCTGACCACCTCCGTCGGCGGACCACGCCACCGTTCATCGTGTCGGTCGAGGGGGTGGAGCGGTTCCAGCTGTTCCCGGGAGACGTCGGTGTCCCGTTCACCGACGCCTTCCACGACGTCGACGCGAAGATCCGGTACATGGACGCCAATGGCATCCAGCACAGCGTCCTGTCGGTCGGCAACCCATGGCTGGACCTCGATGGCGGTGCGACCAGCGTGGCGCTGGCCAGTGCCATCAATGACGACCTCCTGGAGCTCGTCGCGCGACGACCCGACCGGCTGTCGGCCATGTGCCTGATGCCCAACCACGACGTGGCTGCAGTCGTGCGCTGCGTGGAGGACCTGGCTGCCGACGGTCGGGT
>DATCXA010000246.1:0-2831 GCA_036566085.1 Propionibacteriaceae bacterium | reverse complement strand
AGCCGCTGAAAGACATTCAGGGCGAGCACGGTGGAAGCGGCGTCGGTGATGGCGGCCGGATCGGTGACTCGAATCTGGTCGGTCGACATTACGGTGAAGGGTCGAGGCGTCGAGCTTGCCGTCGGAGTGGGCGCCGGCCGCTCTCCCGGGGTTCGGCATCCAACGAGCAGCAACAGCACTGCCGCTGCTACCAGTAACCGACGTGCCAGGCTGTGTTTTCTCTGCTCGCGCGGCGCTCGCAGAGGATTAATCGCCATTGAACTGCTCCAGGATTTGCGCCACGGTGGCTGCGTCCAATTCAGCCAGAGAACGCACATGAAGCCTTCGGGGAGCCTTCGGAATCTCCACCCGGTGCGGTATCGCAACAACCAGCGCTCCTGCCGCGTTGCCGGCGCGGCAACCCGTCTCAGAATCCTCCAACACCACACAGTGCCGTGCCACTACTCCGAGAGCGGTGCACGCTTTCTCGTACGGCTCGGGGTGTGGCTTGCCACGGCTCACCTCATCACCAGCCACCGTCACCCGAAACGTGTTCTCGGGAAGCTGGCGGAGGGCCGCATCCAACAGGACCCGGTACGACGCCGATACCAAGGCGCAGGGGACTCCCGCCTCGGAAAACGAATTGAGTAGCTCGATCGCGCCAGGACGCCAGACAATCGGATTGCTTTTGACGTGGTCGACGACCGCTGTGAGAAGTTGATCAACAACCCACGCTGGGCTCAAGTCCACGCGGCCGATGGTATTGAGAATGTAGGACCCTGAATCCAGCAGGGAGTTGCCAACCAGCTGTTCGGCATGTTCCTCAGACCAGCTGCCGCCGAGCCGGCCGACGAGGTCGTACTCCGCGGCTATCCAGAGCGACTCGGTGTCGGCCAGAGTACCGTCGAAATCCCACAGCGCGGCCGCCAGCGTGGAGGTTGTCGTGTCGCTCATGGCCCGGCCATTCTTCCTCACCGCGCACGAGATTCGCGAACTCGCTCATGATGGTCAATGCATCGAGCTACCGACGCCCCACGATTAACGCGCGTTGAAGTACTTCGCCTCTGGATGGTGCACGATCATCGCGTCCGTGGACTGCTCGGGATGCAGCTGGAGCTCCTCAGAAAGCTCGACGCCGATTCGCTCCGGACGCAGAAGTGCCATGAGCTTGCGCCGGTCGTCCAGATCCGGGCATGCCGGATAGCCAAAGGAATATCGGGAGCCGCGATAGGCCTGGTCGCGGATCATCTCCTCCATCGGCCCGTCATCGGTCGCGAAGCCAAGATCGGCCCGGATCCTGCCGTGCCACATCTCGGCCAGGGCCTCGGTCAGCTGAACACTGAGCCCGTGCAGCTCCAGATAGTCCCGGTAGGCGTTCTGCTCGAACAGGCTCGCGGTCACCTTGGATACCTGTGAACCCATGGTGACTAGGTGGAATGCCACGATGTCGGGACCTTTTTGAGCCGCCAGCTGCCGATCACGGAAGAAATCGGCCAGGCAGAGGAAACGCCCGCGAGTCTGCCGGGGGAAGCTGTAGCGCTGCAGCTCGGCGGCGGGGTCGGATGGATCTGCGCCGAGCTGGATTACGACGAGGTCGTTGCCGTCGCTGTAGCAAGGCCAGTACCCGTAGACCACAGCAAATTCGGCGATTCCGTCGGTCTGAATGCGATCCAGCCACATCCGCAGCCGAGGTCGGCCTTCGGTCTCGACTAGCTCCTCGTACGAGAGCCCGTCACGCGAACGCGCGGGGGGTCCAAGGGGGGTCGCCGCCCCCCCTCGCTCATGAGCACGGGAGCCCTTCAGGCCCCACTGGCCCATGAAGGTCGCGCGCTCATCGAGGTAGCCCGCGACGTCGGCCAGTGAGATGCCCTTCACGATCCGATCGCCCCAGAACGGCGGCGTTGGCACGTCAATGTCGACTGCGACATCGGACCGTCGAGCCACCCTATTTTCTTGGGCAGCTCCTCGCGCAATGCCCACGCTCGCAGCTTCGACAGTCTCATCTTCGAGGAGCGTCCCGCCGCGAGCCTTGACCCGCCGCTCACGGGGCGCCGGCAGGGCTGCACCCTCCTCACCGCGCTTGACCGCCATGAGCGCGTCCATCAGCCGGAGCCCTTCGAAGGCGTCTCGGGCGTAGCGGACTTCACCGGCGAAGACCTCGCGAAGATCTTGTTCGACGTAGGCCCGAGTGAGCGCAGCCCCGCCGAGGAAGACCGGGTACGCGGTCGCAATGCCCCGCCGATTCAGTTCCTCGAGGTTCTCCTTCATCACAACGGTGGACTTGACCAGCAGCCCGGACATGCCGATGGCGTCCGCGTCATGCTCTTCGGCCGCGTCGATGATCGCGGTGATCGGTTGTTTGATTCCCAGATTCACCACGGTGTAGCCGTTATTGGTGAGGATGATGTCGACCAGGTTCTTGCCGATGTCGTGCACATCACCCTTGACCGTGGCGAGCACGATTGTGCCCTTGCCGCGGGCGTCGGTCTTCTCTAGGTAAGGCTCGAGGTAGGCGACCGCCGTTTTCATTATCTCGGCGGACTGCAGCACGAACGGCAGCTGCATCTGGCCTGACCCGAAGAGCTCACCGACCACCCGCATTCCCGCGAGCAGATCGGTGTTGATGATCTGCATTGCCGGCTTGCCCTCCGCCATTGCGGCATCAAGATCATCGGTGAGGCCCTTGCCCTCGCCGTCAATGATGCGGCGCTGGAGTCTCTCGGCAACCGGCAGCTTGAGCAGTTCGGCGGCACGTTCAGCCTTGGTGTCGGCGGTGGTCACGCCTTCGAACAGCTCGAGGAAGCGTTGTAGCGGATCGTACGCAGGCTCGGTCGCGGTAGCGGGTCGCCGCC
>DATCXA010000239.1:0-3230 GCA_036566085.1 Propionibacteriaceae bacterium | reverse complement strand
GCAGTTGTCGGGCGAGCAAGGTACCGCCGGCGGTGGCAATCGGGAAGACCACTACCCCGACGAAAGGAATGGCAAGCAGTAAGAACGTGGGCACTGCAAACCCAAGGACTCGAAGGCGCCGCGTTCGCATCGCGGCACGGCGATCTGCGAGCCGCAGCAGCCCGCGTCGCTCGAACGGGGAGCCGACGAGCTCGATTCCCAGCATCCAGCCGCCGAAGATTGCTGAGATCACAGGGGTCACGGTCTGTCCGATGACGGGTAGAAATCCCGTCGCAAAGAGCAAGAGCGCTCCAAGTATTGAGACCGCGATAAGCCCAAGGGCTTGGCGCAGCGCCCGGAAGATGCCGCGCGCCACCTTCTCCTCAAACTCAGGCACCTCACCGAATTCTCGCTCGACCGATTCAGACAACTTGTCGTACAACGGCGATCCGAGAGCGAGAGTCAGTGTGGTGAAAGAGATCACCATCACGAGCACGGCACCCGCGAGCAAGGCGCCACCGACAAGTACCCGGATTGTGGTCGCTACGCCCCGAGCCCAACCTTCCGCGAATGGTGTGAGCCAATCGACGACCGGATCGAGCTGGCTAATCAGCGCGATGATCAGCCCAGTGAAGATCACCGAAGTGATAGCCGGTGGGATCGCCCCGAGCAGGAAGAGCCGCGGCCGGCGTGTGATGAGCCTCAGTCCCCGTGCCAATAGCCCCACGCCCATGATCAACTCTGCGACGGCGGCTCCCACTAGCCCGACCTGCTGCCTGGGGCCTGTGCGCTCGTCCGCACGGCTGCGCCCTTGGATTCCGCGGCCTGCCGAAGCTGATCTTGAAAGTTGATCATTTGCTGACGTAGGCGCGGATCGTTCGCAGCGAGGATGCGTACCGCGAGCAGTCCCGCGTTTCGGGCGTTCCCGATGGCGACGGTTGCTACCGGCACGCCTGCGGGCATTTGAACTATCGACAGCAACGAATCCATGCCGTCGAGATACTTCAGCGCTACCGGCACCCCGATCACCGGCAGCGGTGTGACTGATGCCAACATGCCTGGCAGGTGTGCAGCCCCACCGGCCCCGGCAATGATCACTTCGAGTCCGCGGGTATGAGCCGCCCGACCATAGGTGATCATGGCGTCCGGCATACGATGCGCTGAAACCACATCGGCCTCGAACGGCACGTCGAACTCACGCAGTGCGAGCCCGGCGGCGCTCATCACCGGCCAGTCGGAATCGGAACCCATGACAATCCCGACTCTTGGCCCGACCCGCGGCCGAGGGGTGTCATCGGGCCCAATGTCATCAAGCCCAATCTCGTCAGGCCCAACCTCATCAGGCCTAATCTCATCAGGCATTGGCATCTCCCATCAGGTATGCCGCGGCATGCCGCGCCCGCTTCCGTGTCTGTTCAAGATCATCTCCATAGGAGGTGACATGACCGACCTTGCGACCTGGGCGGATCTGCTTGCCATACAGCTGCACCCGCAGCCGCCGGTCGCGAGCAAAGCAATGCAGCAGGGCCGACGGAAGATCATCAATGCTGCCGCCGAATACGTTGGTCATGACCGTCCACTGCTCCTTGCTGCTCGGGTCGCCGAGCGGTAGGTCGAGGACGGCACGCAGGTGGTTTTCGAACTGCGACGTGTGGGCGCCATCGATCGTCCAGTGGCCGGTGTTGTGCGGACGCATGGCCAGCTCGTTGACCACCACGGATCCATCGCCGCGCTGCATCAGCTCGACGGCGAGCATCCCGACGACGCCGAGCTCATGAGCAATCATCAGGGCCAACTGCTGTGCGGCTGCTGCCCGCTCGTCGTCGAGCCCCGGCGCTGGTGTAGTCGTCTCGACGCAGATTCCATTTCGCTGCACCGATTCCGAGATCGGGTACGCCGCTGCCTGGCCGGACGGCGATCGCGCCACGAGCGCGCTCAGCTCACGCGTAAAATCCACGAACTCCTCACCAATGATCTGCACTCCGTCGCCTAGTCGCTCGAAAGGATCACCAGTCTGAGCCGCCGAGTCCAGTCGCCACACTCCCTTGCCGTCATACCCACCGCGAGAGGTTTTCGCCACAATCGGCCAGCCTTGCTCGTCGCCGAAGGCGGCCAATGCTGCCGCGTCGGTCACCACCCGACTGGCCGGACACGGAGCACCTAGGCCCGTCAATCGATCACGCATGATCGCCTTGTCCTGGGCGTGGACGAGCGCGCCCGGGCCGGGACGAACCACGACTCCGGCTGACTCAAGATCTCGAAGCAGCCCGGTGGGAACATGCTCGTGATCAAAGGTCACGACATCGCATTCAGCCGCAAAGCTGCGTACGGTGGCCGGGTCGGTGTAGTCCCCGACCGTGACATCGTGAACGACCAGTGCTGCTGAGGTGTTCGGACTCTCGGCGAGCAGCCGCACGTTGATGCCTAAGCCGATGGACGCGGCGTGCATCATCCGTGCCAGCTGTCCACCGCCGATGATTCCTACGCTGACAGTCTGCCCACGCCTCACCCGCCGAAGCGTACCGGTCAGAGTGCAATTAATACCGGTCACTATGACGGGCAGCCTGCGCCGACTGCAGGAGCTCGCGGCTTGCTGAAGGTAAAGCCGGCTCCTGTTCGCGAGCGACGAAGGAGGCGCATCTGAGTGCTGCCCGTCAGAGTGCAATTAATACCGGTCACTGCAGCTTGAAGATCACCGAACGCTGCACAATGAAGTTGACCGTGGTAGCGACTCCCTGGGCGATGACGAATGCGATGATCTGAACCGGAAGCCGGCCCAGCCCCTGCGCGGTGAGCAGGGTGAAGAGCACGCTGAACAGCCCGACTTGCAGCGCAAAGGTGACGGCGTACAAGACAACGACAGCGATGAACCGGCGAGTTGAGGGCGAGGCGCGGAACGTCCAGCGTCGGTTGATCAGATAGGCCGTTGTAGTGCCGGCGATGAAAGAGAGGGCCTTGGCGGATGTGTGTCCAAGACCGAGCGCCATCAAGATCACGAGTAGTCCGAAGTCGACAATGGCGGAGAAGCCGCCGGTGATAATGAATCGGGTGAGTTGGGCAGACAGCGGAAGGGCACTCTCCCGCTCGTCGACCGGTAGCTCGATCGGCTGTGGAAATTGGTGAGGGTGCTCCGTCATCGGCCGCCTTCCTGCCAGCTGGGCCACTGCGGAGCGCGCCGCAGATTGAAGGCTTCGATGCCCTCGTGCCGATCGGCGGAGAATGCGACTTGTTCCCACTCCCGTTTCTCGATC
>DATCXA010000232.1:0-2031 GCA_036566085.1 Propionibacteriaceae bacterium | reverse complement strand
GGCGGCGACGAACGGCATCGTGTCGATCGCCGTCACCTTGACGACATCACCGGGGTGTGGGGCATGGATCATGAGCCCCTCTCCGATGTAGATGCCGACGTGGCTGATCGGGCTGTAGAAGAAGACCAGATCGCCTGGCTGCAGGTTGGACTTGGAGACCGAGACGCCGACCTGAGCTTGCGCGGCCGCGACCCTGGGCAGGGTGACACCCGCGGCTCGATAGGCACCGAGGGTCAGACCGGAGCAGTCCCACGAACTCGGCCCGGTTGCTCCCCACACGTAGGGCTCACCGATCTGGTCCATGGCGAAGGTGACGGCCTTGCCGGCGCGGCCCCCGGGGAGGTTCTCCTTGATGCTGTCGGGGACGACCAATGAACCGGTCGAGCGCAAGAAGGCACGCTGCTCGAGCTTGAGCGTCGCGAGCAACGCATTGGCCTTACGCATGCTCGCCTCGATCGCGTCCCGCTTTTCGGTCATGGCGATCTGCAGCTGCTCGATCTCACCGATCTGCCGTGTCGCCTGTGCCCGTATGGTCAGCAGGTCCTGGCGAGCCATCTCGACCCGGCGCAGCGCGTCCGCCTGCTGTGCGGACAGTTGATCGAGCATTGTTGCCTGCTCGAGGAACTGCTGAGGATCGTCGGACAGGAACAGCTGAAGCGTCTGGTCGACGCCACCACTGCGGTAGGCCATCGTCGCGAAGATGCCGTTCTCCGTGAGCAGTTTGTCGAGCTGGTTCTGCTGCTCACCGACCCGTTCCTGAGTGACCTTCAGCTCCCGCTCGGCGGCGCGCATCCGGTCCTGGTAGCCGTTGTACTGCTCGGTCGCCACCTCTGCATCGTGGTAAAGCTCACCGATCTTCTTCTGGACATCGGTGATGCTCGTCTGATCCGCCTGCCCCGCAGAGGGGACCGTGATCAGAAGTGCCGTCGCGACCGCTAATAAGACGCCAAGTGTGCGTGCCGGACGGAAACCACTGTGCGACGCCAACTGGTGTGGCACCCCTTCTTCCTCCCACCGCCGACCGGGTGAGCTGACGGGTTCGGGCGGGGAAGATCGGCCCTACGGTGCGTTGCAGTCAGGCGTCGCACCGATTCACCCCTGGGGATCCACTGGGTCCCCGGCTCCGCTCGCAGCCGGTTGGGTAGTCGCCGGAAGGTCGCGGATTAGGCGGGACGTCCGCCCTCATCCCCTTTGGAATGAGCGTCCGTAGCGGACGTCTGGCGCGAAAACATATCGGTGATCAGGTACGCGGAGCAAGCACCGAAGCGGTCCGATGATGACAGTCGAAGATGTTGCTCACGAGGTCGGCGCAGCAAACTGAGCGAGCTACGCGGCAGCCGGAGTCATCACGGCAGCCGAAATCATGGAGCGAGGCGCCGGCCGGGACTCGGCGGAGGTCCCGGCCGCGACGCCTCACGTATCAAAGACGCCGTCAGAGACGACGTGTCACCCGGGCCGAGTCGCGCCCACGTAGGGCATGTAGCTGCCCGAAATTGACGTGATCTTCACTACGTCGCCCGGGCGCGGCGCATGGATCATCTTGCCGCCGCCGATATAGAGGCCGACATGGCTGATCGGGCTGTAGAAGAAGACCAGGTCGCCAGGCTGCAGTTGACTTTGCGACACGTGGGTGCCGTACCCGTACTGCATACCGGACGAGTGAGGCAACGAGACACCGGCCGCGCGCCAGGCCGCCATCGTGAGGCCCGAGCAGTCGTAGGACCCTGGACCGTCGGCCGCCCATTCGTAGGGCTTGCCGAGCTGGGCATAGGCGAAGTTGACCGCCAGCTTCGCTCGGCCGCTTGCCGGCACGCTTGAGGTCGGGGTCTGCGTAGTGGACGGATCCGGTGGTGACTCGCTGGGGGGATTCAGCGCCGCTCGCTGCGCCGCGGTGAGGCGGCTGAGCAGGGCATTGGCCCGCTGCAGCTTCTTTCTGACCTCTGCTTCTTTGGCCTTCAGGTCGTCGCGGACCTTGTCGATCTCAAGCAGCTTCTGGCGTGCCGTCAGCTTCGTCTGCTCGAGCTGCTGCTT
>DATCXA010000216.1:0-6434 GCA_036566085.1 Propionibacteriaceae bacterium | reverse complement strand
GGTCGCCAGTGGACCGAGCTTGCGAGCCTGCGCCAGCACGACACCGGCCCGCAGTGGCAGCCCGGCGCCGGCGGCATGTGCCTGCATACGGTCCTCCAGCATCCCAGCGACGCAGACCGGCTGTACGTGGCGATCTCTGCGGCTGGCACCTTCCGGACTTCTGACGGCGGACGTACCTGGCAGCCGATCAACAAGGGGCTGCAGTCGGGTGAGATCCCGGATCAGGATTCAGAGGTGGGTCACTGTGTGCATCGCATCGACATGCATCCGTCGTATCCAGATGTGATCTACATGCAGAAGCACTGGGACGTCATGCGTACCAAAGACGCGGGCGACACCTGGCATGAAGTGAGCGGCAACCTCCCTTCTGATTTCGGCTTCCCGATTGCGGTGCACGCACACGAGCCGGAGACCGTCTACGTCGTGCCGATCAGCAGTGACTCTCACCACTTCCCGCCCGAGGGAAAGCTGCGGGCCTACCGCAGCCGTACCGGTGGTAATGAGTGGGAGCCGCTGACGACGGGGCTGCCGCAGCAACACTGCTACGTCAACGTGCTGCGGGACGCGATGGCTGTTGATCAACACGAGTCTTGCGGCATCTACTTCGGCACTACGGGCGGCCAGGTGTACGCGTCCAATGACTCCGGCGACACCTGGGCACCGATCGTCCGTGACCTGCCGGCGGTGTTGTCGGTCGAGGTGCAGACGCTTCCATGACCGACGCCGTGAACACCTCGGTCCGGGTGATTCTGCCTGCCCACCTACGTGCGCTGGCGAAAATCCAGGGCGAGATCCGCGTCGATATCCCAGGGGAGGTCACGCAGCGAGCAGTGCTCGACGCCGTGGAGGCGGAATTCCCTATGCTGCTCGGCACTATCCGGGACCGTTCGACGGCGAGGCGCCGTCCATTTGTGCGCTTCTACGCCTGCGAGGAGGACCTGTCGCACGATGAACCGGACGCGCTGCTGCCCGAACGCGTGGTCCATGGCGAGGAGCCATTTGTGGTGATCGGCGCGATGGCCGGCGGCTAATTCTCAGCCGTCTATCGTGTGCCGCTTTGAGCCAGGCACGTTGCGCACGCAGCGCGCGTGAAATATGCACGTGGTCGCCTTCGTTCATAGCTGTCAGCCCGCTGCCCTAGTGTTTCCCAGACAAGCGCCAGACGCGACGAAACCGGAGATCAGCGCATGGGCAAGGTGGTTGTCAGCGAATTCATTACTCTCGACGGCGTCATCGAGGACCCGGGCGGCGCAGAGGGCACCGAGTTCGGCGGCTGGAGCTTCCGGTTTCCGGCCGAAGAGGGCCAACAGTTCAAGCACGAGGAACTAATGGCCAGCGACGTCCAGCTGATGGGCCGGATTACCTACGAAGAGTTCGCACAGGCCTGGCCCGCCATGGAGGAATCCGCAGGCGAGTTCGGCGCCAAGATGAACGGGATGCCCAAAGTGGTGGTTTCTACAACGCTCAGCAATCCCGCCTGGAAGAACACCACGGTCGCAGAAGGCGACCTTCCTAGTGCTGTTGCCACTCTGAAGGAGGAGTACACCGGCGACATCCTTGTGCCGGGCAGCGCCACGCTGATCGAGTCACTCCGTGAACACGACTTAGTCGATGAGTACCGGCTGATGGTGCACCCGGTCGTTCTCGGCCAGGGCAAGCGGCTGTTCAAGGAGGGCAGCACTCCGGTGGACCTCGCGCTGGTCGAGATCCGAAAGGCCGGGCCTGACGTACAGCTTCTGATCTACCGTCCGGCGAACCGCCCAAGCTAACGGCTCGGCTGCGGATGTTTGCGAAGTCAGGACGTGCCGAGCTGGCGTACGAGATCACCGGCTTCAGCGAGGGCGTCGATGTTTTGCTAATCCATGCTGGAGTCACTGATCGACGGAGCTGGCAGCACGTGGTGAAGCGGCTAGCTCCTCGCCACCGCTGCATTGCGTACGACATGCGTGGTTATGGCGAGACACAGTATGAACATGAGGACGGCTGGTCGCCAGTGGCCGACGCCGTCGCAGTCTTGGATGCAGCCGGAGTCGGGGAGGCCGTCGTCGTCGCATCCTCAATGGGCGGCCAGACTGCCATCGATCTTGCCCTCAGCCACCCTGACACGGTGGCGGGGCTGGCACTCATCGGTCCCGCCATACGGGGTGCGCCGTACCCAGAGCTCGTGGATGGCCCAACGGCCGAGCTCAATTCCAAGATCGAGGCCGCCGAGGCGGCCGGTGACGTTGCTGAGGTCAACCGGCTGGAAGCCAGGATGTGGCTCGATGGTCCGACCGCCGACGAAGGCCGTGTGGTCCGGTCAGCTCGTGACCTCTTTCTCGAGATGAACGGCAGGGCACTACGAGCGGAGAATCCCGGCAAGCAGGCCGAGATACCAGCGGCCTGGCCACGTCTGGGCGAGATCACGGTACCGACTTTGATCATGATCGGCCGCCTCGACGCCGAAGACATTCTGGCGATCAACGAGACTGCCGCCACGATGATTCCCCATGCTCAACTGCTCTGGCTTGACGACGTTGCGCACCTGCCGCAGCTTGAGAGCGACCCGACGACCCTTGAAGAGATCGCGAGGTTCGTCGACGCGCAGCGTGCTGGTTATCGCAATTCAACGACGGGTATGTCACACCAGTGAATCTCTTTTCGCAGACCGACGTTTTGTCCCTCTAGGAGGACCGTTATGTCAGGACATGTTGCGACTGCTCAATGTGAAATCGATGCCCCACCCGAAAAAGTCTGGCGAGCACTCACCGACCCCCAGCTCATCAAGAAGTACATGTTCGGCTCGGAGGTGAGAACCGATTGGAAGCCCGGCAGCCCCATTACGTGGCAAGGCGAGTTTGAGGGCCGCAAGTACATGGACAAAGGCGAAATCATTGCTGTCGAGCCCGGTCGGCGACTGGAAGTCACCCACTTCAGCCCGCTCACCGGCCAAGAGGATCGGCCGGAGAATTATCACAGGGTCAGCTACGAGCTGCAGCAAACAGATGGCGGCACATCCTTACGGCTGACTCAGGACAACAGCAGCAGCGCCGAGGAAGCTGAACACTCAGCAGCCACCTGGCAGATGATGCTTGACGGTCTCAAGAAGGTGGCGGAGCAGAGCTGACCTGATCGCCATGAGGTTCAGCCTCATCGAGCGGCTCAAGCATGATCACCGGGATTTGCCGAGGTGCAGCGCGGCGATGATACGGCGCCCACCACGGATAAGCCTGCAAACTCCGATCGACGTATCGTTGCCGTTCCTCGCCGACGAGCTCCCGAGCACGCATCTGACTTGAAGACCCTTTCCAGGTGATCATCACCAACGGGTGTGCACGAAGGTTGTAGTACCAAGCGGGATTGGATGGCCGACCGAAGTTTGACGCGATCACCAAGAGATGATCACTGTCGGGCAGCGCCAGCACAGGCAGCGTACGCGGCTGGCCGCTACGCGCACCCGTCGTTGTCAACATGATGATCGGAAGGCCGGAAATCCAAGCAGACAAGGTGGTCCGGCCTCGGCTGATCCGGAAGAATGCGCGGTCGATACGCACCAAGGCGTGTGGCGGTATCCATGACATCGGGATGATTTCCGCGGCCTTGTGGACCAGGCGACGCAGCGGCTCGGGTCGCCTGTTCTCGAAGTCGATCATCTTCTGATCTTGATTAGGCGGATCGAACCAGCCGGATCTTGCCACCCGGCTCCCGCTTCAAGGTGGAGATGGGCTGGACATCAACCGCTGGCGGGATGGCTCCGGTCGAGCCAATAGCCGTAACTAAGGCCTTGCGCAGCTGTTCCGGGACGTCGGGCGCGGCTCCGGGAGTCAGCACTATCTGGGAATGCAGTCCGTTCGCGTCGTACACGAAGGCATACTCCCCAACCTCCGCGATGGGCGCGACCGCCGATCCGAGCACTGACGGGTGAACGGGCACAGTCGCGCCATCTGGTCCGCGAAGGTACAGAATGTCGGCGGTACGCCCGTCTATCGAGAGAAGGCAGCGCCAGGGCCTACTCGCCGGATTCGGCAGCGGCGACTCGACGACGGAATCTGTCAGCTCGTAGCGAATCAGCGGTTGGGCGTAGTTGATCAAGTTGGTGAGCAGCACCTTGGCGCCGGGCCGGCCCGGTGCTACCGGCCCACCATCCTCGTCCACAACCTCGACTACGACGACATCCTCGGCGATCTCCAGCTCAGGATGTTCTGGACTGCTGGCCGCGATCGTAGGCGCCTCCGTCGCGGCATAGCCGGTGGCCGGCTCAATTCCCCAGGCTTCGCGTACCCGGCGCCGCACATCGGCCGTCACCGCTTCACTGCTGAAGATGGCCGCGCGGGGAGCGATCCGCAGCCGGCCGGCAATCTGTTCCTCAGCCAACGCCTTCCAAACGCCCACAGCGCCGACAAGGACCTCGGGTTGCTGGGCGTTCAGCGCGGCAACTAACTCCGTAATTGGCGTGGCAGCCGAGATCGGTGGGATTGGCACGCCGGGCGGAACGAGCACCTGCTTGGTGACGTGGACGGGGCTTGGGCTGCCGAGCGCTGCAAACCGCGGCCCAGGCATGACTCCGATGCGCATCATGGATCGGGTGCTGACTGCCCGCCAGGTCGCTGCTTCGTCGTGGGTAAACGCAACGATGGATCTGCGGCCGGTTGTACCGGACGTAGTCGCCACGCGGTACGCGCCAAGAAAGGACTGCGAGGGGTCCGGACCGGCGAGGTGGGCCTGCAGATCGGCCAGCCGCAGCTGAGTATCGGCCACGACACGGTCAAATTCGGCCATCATTGTGGCCTTCGGCAACGTCGGCAGCTCGGACAGCGGTCGCTCCGCAGCATCGGCACCCAGTGCTTCGCGGTAATAGGGCGAATTAGTCACCGCGTGCGCAACCAGTGCCTGCACGCGCTCGCGCTGGAACGCCAACAGTTCTTCTCGTGTCCAGCGGTCACGTGCCATCAACTCCGCTTCGCGCATGAGTCACCCTTCGAGATGCACACCGGCCTTCTGGACGTTTCAGTATCTCTGATTAAGTGACGTGCCATGACGACCGTCACGATCACGGAGGAGCCGCTGGCCTTTGAGGACCTTCTCACCATTGTCGACGGTGCACAGGTGGCGCTGTCTGACGAGGTACGGGCCGTGATCGAGGCCAGCCGAGCGGTCGTGGATCGCGCCCTGGTCAGCAAGGCCGCCGTATACGGCTTGACAACGCAGGTCGGCCACGGCAAGGACACCCGGCTAACCGAGGAGGAGATCCGGCGGGAACAGATGTTCCTCGTTATGACACACAGCGGGGGCCTTGGGCCCTCACTGCCGACGCCCCAGGTGCGAGCGGCCCTGGCTGTTCGCCTCAACGGGATCGCCCGTGGCGGTTCCGGCGCCTCGGTCGCGGTCGCCGATGTGCTGGCGGCGATGTTGAACGCCGGCGTACACCCGGTCGTCCCAGAGATCGCATCGGTCGGCGCGGCTGATCTTGGACATATGGCGGGAATGGCTCAGGTTGCGATCGGCCAAGGGCAGGCCGAATACCGCGGCGAGCTGATTTCCGGCGGCGAGGCACTGAAACGGGCCGGGATTACACCACTCGTCCTGAGCGGTAAAGACGGCCTAGCGCTGATCTCGGCCAACGGCGTGTCGATCGGCCACGCTGCGCTCGTGGTCGCTCGTGCTGAACGGGTGACCGGCGCAGCTGACGTCGCGGCCGCCCTCTCAATGGAGGCGACGTCGGCAAACCCCTCGATCATCCATCCGGCCGTCGGGCGCGCCAAACCGATCCCGGGACAAGTGGACGCGGCTGATCACCTCCAGAAACTGTTGGCAGGAAGCGCGCTGCTAGAACCGGGTACGGCGAAGTCGGTTCAAGACGCCATCTCGTTCCGAGTGGTACCGCAGGTCCATGGAGCACTTCGCGAATACGTCACCGCCGCCCGGAACGCTGTGACGACCGAGCTGAACGCCTCCGATGACAACCCACTGGCTTCCGTTACGGACCAGGCCATGATCAGCAACGGCAACTTCCACCCCATAGTGCTTGCGATCGCCTGTGATGCCTTACGGATAGCAATTGCTCAGGTCGGGCAGCTTAGCGAGCGTCGCATGGCCCACCTGTGGGACGGCTGCATGCAGCAGATGCCTACATCGCCAACGGCACCGATGTACGGGTTGCAGGTCCGATACCCAGCCGCGGCGCTATTCGCCGAGCTCAAGCAACTCGCCGGGCCTGCAACGCTTGATATACCGACGCTGGACCTCGGCGTTGAGGACCACGGCACTGCTGCGCCGCTGACTGCACGCAAGACCGACGTGGCGCTGGGAATGCTTGAGGACCTGCTGACGATCGAACTCATGCTGGCTCACGATCTGCTGTCCGTAGCCACGACCCAGCATGTGCTCGGCGCTGGCACAGATGCGGCGCTACGCATCGTCGAAGAGGCAATTACGGCGGCGGATCCGCAGGCCGA
>DATCXA010000203.1:0-2838 GCA_036566085.1 Propionibacteriaceae bacterium | reverse complement strand
CGAGCAGGTCGCCACCAGGTCCCCCACTCCGATTGCCACCGGCGCCGAATCGCCACTGCCGCAGTGCCCGTCATGACCACGCGGACCCACCTCATCCGCGCCACCCCGGATACGAATGAGGTGCCACGCCGTGCTGTGACTCCTTCACGACGGATGACGGCGAGCCTGCGGCGCCCAGTCGCGTACCACGCGAATGCCCAACGGGCATGCCCCCTCAACGGAGTACCTCTGGGAGCACGTGCGGCATGGCATCTGTCAGTTCCGAATACATCATTTTGCTTATTGACCAATAATCCATCACACGACTAATATCACCAGATCTCGTCAAAGACGACGGTGAACCTGCGCATCACGCGCGGAGATTGGGAAACGACATGACTCAGAAAATCGGTGACGTCGCCACCCTGCGCCAAGCTTGGGCGCGCTACACGGAGGCCGGGGAGGAGTGCCGCCTCCTGCTGGAGGATACGGACCGGTTCCGCAACCACCCTGAGCTGCGCAGCCAGGCCTACGCGACGTTGGCCGAGGCGCAAGCCATGGCCTACAACTTCGCAGTGCAGCCGGTGGTCAACGGGGTGAACGGCGATTACCCCGAGGCGGGTTGGCACACCACGTGGCACCACAACCTCTACCACCTGGGCCAGTCCGTCCAAGACTTTCAGTACGGCGGACTTTTCCTCGACGGCCGCAAGACGTACCGCATGACGGGGCGCATCGGTAACGCGAGGCTGCTGCTACTGCAGGTGCACAACCACCTCAACGGACATCCGGCCTCCGAGGAGATCGGCAACTATGACTTCCACCAGGCTTTCGAGCTCGGTGACGACGGCAGCTTCGACGTCATTCTGAGCGCCACTCCGCATACGGGCAACTGGATCGAACTATCCGCCGAGTCTGACCACAATGCCCTGATTATGCGCCGTATCTTGGGAGACTGGAACGACGACCGCGGCGAGATGCACGTCCAGATCATCGACCAGCCGGCCGACCTTGAACCGATGGGCGACGATCCGATCGCCTCGGCCCTCTTCCTTGCGGCTGACTTCATGGTGTATCTGACCAAGGTCTTCACCGTGGGGCTCTACGACACCTACATCGGCTGGGCCAACGGTCAAAAAAACGCTTGGGCGGCCATGCCAGGCGCGAACGTGGCCACCGAATTGATCGGAAGCCGGTCGACCACGTACTGCTCCGCAATCTGGGAGCTCGAATCCGACGAGGCTCTCATCATCGAGGGCGAGGTGCCCGACTCGGCGTACTGGGGCTTCCAGCTGGGTGACGTTTGGTCTCGTCCGCTGGACTTCATACACCACCAGACCGACCTCAACATGCAGCGCGCCACGCTCTGTGCCGACGGCAGGGTCCGCGCGGTTCTTGCGCTGAAGGACCCGGGCATCCCGAACTGGCTCGACCCGTGCGGCAATGACCAGGGCACCTTGGTGTTCCGCAACTACCGTTCCACCAGGCCCACGAACCCGCCCTTGCTGACCAAGGTCAAGCTCGCCGATCTCATGGACCACCTGCCGAGCGACACGCCGCGTATCACACCCGACGAGCGCGCCGCGGCACTTGCCTACCGTCGCTCCGGCGTGATGCGGATGATGGGCCACTGAGCGGCCCCCACCCCACACGTCACACCCCACCGCCCTCGATGTCCGGGCTATCTCGCCACGTCCGCGAACTAGCCCCGGCCTACGCAAGGAGTACGCATGTCTACACAGCAGTTCGATCGCACCGCCGTTTGGCGTCCTCAACCGCGCCCCGAATGGGTCCAGCGCATCAACGAAGAGGGATCACACCTCGATCTAGAGAGCGTGGTCCCGCTCGACGAGGAGTCGCTGATTAGCGCGGCGACTAAGAACACCGGCCTGGACGACTTCGGTGATGACAACTGGCGAGAGCCCTTCTCCGTCTTCGTCAACAACGTCGACAAGGAGGCCAATCTCACCCTGATGGGTCGCCTGATGACCCGCTCCGACCTGATCCTCTTCCTGCAGGCCCGGCTGCAGGTCGAGGACACCTACAAGCGCCACCCGGAGATCGAGGACGAGGTCATCGAGAAGCCGATCTACATCGTCGGCCAGGGCCGCACCGGCACGTCGTTCCTCCAGTCGATCCTCGACGAGGACCCGGACAACACCACCCTGACAAACTGGGAGACCTACTTCCCTTGCCCGCCACCCGAGGCCGCGACCTACCACACCGACCCGCGCATCGAGAAGGGGGACAAGCTCATCACGATGTGGAATCGGGTAGCCCCGGAGATTGAGTCGATGCATGAGTTCTGGGGCGCCGGACCGACCGAGAGCATCCACCTCCACTGCATGTCCTTCCGGTCGATGTCGTGGATGGCGTTGCTGGGTCAGGTCCCCACGTACAACCAGTACATGATGGGTCAGGATGGCAGCCTGCCCTACGAGTATGAGAAGCGCGTCTTCAAGATGCTGCAGTGGAGGAACCCGCGCAAGCGTTGGGTCATCAAGAGCCCAGCCTCGCTGTTCGACATGCCGCACATCCTCAAGGTGTACCCCGACGCTCGATTCATCTGGACCCATCGTGACCCAGTGAAGGCAATCTCCTCGCTGGTCAGTTTGGTCGGCACCCTGTTCTGGATGCGCAGCGACCACCCCTTCAGCGGTGGCAGCCTCGAGGCGACAGTCAACACGGAGATTGCTGCCGCCGGGATGGCCATGCCCATCGACTGGTTCGAGCAGGGCATCGTCCCCAAGCGTCAGGTCGCTAACATCCAGTACCAGGACTTTGTCGTACACCCCATCGAGACGATCGCGCGCGTCTACGACGAGTTGGGTCTGGGGATGACCGACGAGGCTCGCCGCC
>DATCXA010000704.1:0-2387 GCA_036566085.1 Propionibacteriaceae bacterium | reverse complement strand
CCATACCCAAGGCTTGAAATGGCTTCTCGGTATCGCGAACTGCGGGCCAGCAGGCCGGCGGTCTCTGCATGCAGGGTTCCCAGCGGCCGCTCCCGAGTCGCCAAATCACGGAAGAGCAGCCGGTCCTCTACCGAGAACTCGCGTTCCCAATACCCCACACCCTGGTTGAAGTTGACGTTGACGAGGTGGATCGGCCAGGTGGGAAGAATGATTCCGGG
The DNA here is from genome assembly GCA_036566085.1 of Propionibacteriaceae bacterium. GTDB lineage: Bacteria > Actinomycetota > Actinomycetes > Propionibacteriales > Propionibacteriaceae > Microlunatus. The sequence goes on along the minus strand of DATCXA010000704.1, from coordinate 2,169 downwards.
GTCGGTCACCGACCATCCGCCCGCGGCACTCGGCACAAAGCGCGACAGCGCGGCGCTCACGGCGACCAGCATCGTGGAGGCATCCGTTGAACGCTCGGCCGCCGCAATCACCGCCGCACGATGCCGACGCAGCGCGACAGCAGTCATTTCGGCGAGCCGAGGCGAATGAATCACCCTTGAATGATGCCACTGTGCAGGGTTGGATGTGACGTGTGGTCAGATTCTGCTGCGGATGCTGACACGGCGACGGCTGCCAGTCGGGTACAGTATTCATCGGCAGTCGGTCAATTTTCCGCAAGGTGAGTATGACGACATCCGGGGATGTAGCTCAGTGGTAGAGCCTCAGTCTTCCAAACTGATTACGCGAGTTCGATTCTCGTCATCCCCTCCACAGCACGGCATCCGGTTGACCCATGATCTGGGGTGCGACGTCCAGGATTTATAGTGCCTCTGCGTGCACTAGGAACTGGGGGTCCCGTATATGACTGACGCACCGACGAATCTTGCACCCGCCGGCTGGTACGCCGACACGACCGACGCCGGGCAGCAACGGTGGTGGGACGGGACCGGATGGACCGACCACGTTCGACAGACGCCGGTCGCGCCCGAGTCGGCGCCCTTCGCCACCCCGGATGCCGCGCAGCCAACGGACAACGGCACACCGGTGCAGTCCTATCGGCTCACCTACACGCCTCCGGATGACACTCCCGCCACAAACACCCCGGCCACATTGAGTCTGATCTTCGGCATCTTCTCCCTGATCGTGAACCCTGTTCTCCTGGTCGGGATCGCGGCGCTCATCCTGGGCATCATCGGCCTGCGCAGGGCCGGGAACTTTATCCCGCCCGTCGGCCACGGCAAGGCCATGGCAGGCATCGTGCTGTCGATCATCGGCACATTGGTCAACCTGATCCTGATCATCGTCGTCGTCAGCGCGCTCATCGGCTCGGGCGTCTTCCAGTCCGGCCTCCGCGACGGCTCGAGCGCGGTCCGGCAATTCCAGGGACAGGTGCAGCAGGATATCTCGACAGGCCTCCTAGACCAGACCGACGCGATAATCGAACGCGTCGAGTGCGCCGAGCCGCCTGCGCTCACAGCGGGTACCTCCTTCGAATGCATCGCCAGGATTGCCGACGCCCCCGACCTGCGTATCCTCGTTCGAATTCACGATCGTCAAGGCGGCTTCGTGTGGCAGGTCACTGGGAACGCACCCGAAGTTGCGCCCGACGCCTAGCCGACGCCTAGCCGATGGCCCGGTTGAGGGATGCGCTGCCGGGAATACCCCAACTGAGGAGTACAGCCTGTGATCCGGCTCACCTGCTGGACCGAGATCGACTCGTGCCCTAGCGTGCCCTGCGAGGATGCCTTTGTGCCGCAACCCGGACGGCTCTACGAAGTCGTCGACGCACTTGATAGCGACCTCCGATGGAAAGAACTTTGAATCGAAAGGATCTCGGACCAGATGAGCGAACCAGTATTAGACCCGATCTGGTCTAGCAACGACCGTGCACGAGCACTGGAGATCTACTCGAAATTCGGGCATGTTTATGTGAACTTCTGGGCCGCATCCGCTGACACAACGAGGGCGTGGAAAGGAGGCAAGGACGTCTTGGACACTCGGATCCCGATCAAGAACAACGCCGAATATCACGGCCTCGAAATCTATGCGTGGCAGTACTTCCATTCGACGATGTACGAAGAAGCGTCCGAGCACTTCTATCTAGCCGCATTGTGGCGGCGCGAAGACTCCGAGATGATCGGCAGCACCGATGATGGGCATCGCCACGCGGAAGACTTTTGTCTGCGGATGGGTCGTTTCTCTCATGCCCTTCACTTGGACCAACGTGCAGGGCGACCCTTCTCCGCCGCCGAAGATTTCGGACTATCGGACGACTTGGTAACAAACCGCGAATCGAAGGCGGGATCCCAAATAGAAGTGTTCTTGGACGCACAACGGCGAGACTCCGTTCCGGAGTGAGGCACACAACCCAATCACTGCGTCGCAATTACGAAGCTCACACGAGAAGCGCCGCCAACTAAGCGCGAATAGGCTCGGTGCTCGCGTCTCGCACCATGACGACGCGCGGCCAGGCGCCGAAGCCGTGCGCTGCCTCGTCGGCGACTCGTTTCCGGAGCCCGACGGTCCAGGCGTGCTCGGGCAACACGGTG
>DATCXA010000167.1:0-17636 GCA_036566085.1 Propionibacteriaceae bacterium | reverse complement strand
AAGGGCCGGGGACCTCAGTCTTGATCTTGCGCGCCGCCTACTGCTCGACGGCGTCGTCATTGTGGAGTGAATCGCCCAGAGCCGGCGTTCCGCTGCGCGGACGCAGCGCGCGAGCGAGCCGATCCCTTGGCGGGTAGTGCGCCACCCGCTCAGCGCTGGTTGTTGCTGGAACATCCCGGTCCCTGGCGCATCGATGCCGTCGCAGGCGTCGGAATCGACCCCGATGTGCTTTCCAGGTTGACACGTAGGGCCGGCCCGGCGACTCGAATTTTGCTGGTACGCCGGCCCGGGCGAATCGATCGGCTGGCACCTCGCCGCTGGATCCTTGCTGGGCTTGACTCCCCCACCGTGACCGGGCCTTGGCAACAAGACAAAGATCTGCTGGATGCCGCCGACGCCTTGATCAACACCTCGGCACCAGTGATGTCACACCCCGAGCCCATGGTCTCCAACCCCATAATCTTGGTGTGCACTCACGGCGTACATGACGTCTGTTGCGCGCTCCGTGGCCGCCCGGTTGCCTACGCTCTGTCGTCTCGATGGCCGGAGTTGGTCTGGGAGTGCAGCCACGTTGGCGGCGACCGCTTTGCGCCGAATCTCGCGGTACTGCCAGATGGGTTCTACTACGGAAATCTTGATCCTGAGAGTGCGCTGGCTACGGTCGAGGCCTATCTTGGCGGCACGGTGATCGCTGACCGGCTGCGCGGCATGGCGCGGTTTCTGCCACCTGTCCAGGCGGCCGTTATCGCCGCACATCAGCACTATGGCCCGCTCGGCCCAGCAGACGTCACGGTGCGCACCGCCGAGCACATCGGACCGCACCATGGGCACGGGTCGGAGACCTTCGTTGATCTTGTGATCGAACCTTTGCAACGAAAGGTGCGGGTGCAGGTACTTTCCGTACGCCGTACTGATGCTCAACTGACCTGCCGCGCAGTGCGAGAGACCCCGGCCACCGAGTACCAGATCATCGACTTCGCCCCGGCCTAAGGTTCCCGTTTCCTCGCCAAGTGGTCAGAAACGACATGAAATCGGCCGGATATGGTGTCGGTTGCGCCCGCTTCTCCTCGCGGGCCGAATCTGAGGAGGACTGTTGCCTGTCCTGCACGTGTCCGTTACCTCACCTCTCCCGCCTCCAGAAGCTCTGCAGCGATTGACCGATTTCAGCCCTGAGCGGGCCGAAAGCTGGCCCAATGTTGACGTCAACAATCTGACCGTGCATGACCGAGGAGAGGGCTGGGCAGAAGTCACCGAGGGCAACAAGATCGCTTGGGAACGGGAGCGTTACACCTGGGATGCTGCGGCCCGCACAGTCTCCGCGGTCACCCTGAACTCCAACGTCTGGGCACGTGGCAGTGGCTGGAACTACACGATCATGCCCGATGGTACCGGCAGCCGGGTCGAGGTCACGGCAGTGCGGAAGGGCTACGGCATCAAGGGAAAGCTGATCGGTGGCCTGCTGTCGCTGTTCGGCAAGCGCTTGATCAGTTCGAGTACTACGGCTGCCCTCGCCGCTCGATGAAACGATCAGCGATCTGAGCGCCCGTTCGCTGCGGGGCCATAAGCGACCGAGGTTCCCGGGGCCGAGGCGTCCGGATTATGGGGGAAGCGAACTCAGCTGATCAATACCGTCCGAAGAGCACGTGGAGAATCCATCTCAAACGTGAGGAGCAAGATCATGGCAGCGAAGTTCGAGCTGTACAGGAGCTCTAATGGCGAGTACCGGTGGAGGCTCCGGGCGACTAACGGGCAGGTCATTGGGACGGGTGGCGAAGGCTACTCCTCCAGGCTGCCGCGCAGACTGGGATTGAATCGGTGAAGCGCGTGGCCGAATCTGCACCGATTGAGGAGGCTTAGGCGTCACCTGTCATAAGCCTGCTCCGGCATCACCGAGAACCTCACCAACAGAGGCCAGCAAGTGCTTGCCGACGATCGTGTACTGCTCCGGCCGGATCCCAGTGAGATGTGTTTGTAGGCGATTCGGTGCATGACGTGCTCGAATAGCGGCGCCTCAGGATCAATCAGTTGCACGGCGTAGGCCACAACTGAGCTAGCTAGGGCTTTGCTCTGCTCTCCAGTGCCCTGGTTGCTTGGTTGAAGACACGCAGGTCGCGGTTCGGAACTCCGACCGGCAACCGCCTTGGCCGCCCTTGATGGATGAAAGGGTCCCCGAGTGTTCACAAACGTTATCGATCAACTGCGAGGCTCGGAACGGATCTTTGGTCCGTGCACGGCGGGCGAATAGCTCAGGTTTGCAAAGAAGCAACCATCAGAAAGGCTCATAATGGCGAAGTTGATCTACGCGGCGATCAGTTCACTCGATGGATATGTAGCCGATTCTGACGGCAATTTCGAGTGGAGTATGCCCGACGAAGAGGTACACAGATTCGTCAATGGCTTGGAACGAGATATTGGAATCTACCTTTACGGGCGTCGGATGTATGACGTCATGCGCTACTGGAGACAGCGCCGACCGGTAATGGCGAGCCCTCAGCGGAGCAAGAGTTCGCCGGGACGTGGCAGGCAGCAGACAAGATCGTTTACTCCAGGACTCTGGATAAAGTGGCCACCGCCAGGACCAGGCTGGAGCATGCCTTCGACGTGCAGACGATTCAGCAGCTGAAAGCCACCGCGACTCGGGACATTGCGGTGAGCGGTCCCACACTTGCCGCTCAGGCACTGAGCAACGGGTTGGTCGATGAATGTCACCTGTTCCTCTCCCCCATCGTGGTGGGAGGCGGTACGTCGGCGCTGCCCGACAATGTCCGGCTGCAGCTTGAGCTGCTGGATGAGCGCCGATTTGGCAACGGCGTGGTCTATCTCCGATACCGCGTCAACGGGTGATCGCTCAGTCCGAAAGCCCGCACTGGTCGGAGATTCGATTACTTGCTGCCAGATCTGGACTCCAAAAGTCCGCATTGGTCGGAAATTTGAACTACCCGCCGGTGATCGGGTTTACCCAAAGAGCACAGTCCGGCGTTCCCGGCTGCGCACTGTGCGCCCGATCACGACGGCCACCATGATCACGATGCCGAGCACCGCGGCATTGCGGACCGAATTGGACTGCGTAGCCAGCGCCACCGCGAGCAGCGCCCAACAGGCGGTCAGCAGAAAGCCGAGAACAGCAACCAGCCTGCCCACTACGAAGAGCGACATGATCAGAGCGCTAACCACGAGCACCACGCCAAGCTCATTCACCCAGCGTGCCGATGCGGGCATACCCCAGGAGCGGAAAGTCGTAGCGAATCCAGCCGCCGCCGCCAAGGTCGCCCACCCGAGATAGACCATCACCGGCAACCGAAGGAGGACTTCCTCCGCCGTGCTGGCTGCCGGCCCGACCCGCAAGAACCCTCGGGCTGCGGCGACGAGGTAGCCGACCAAGATCAAAATCAGTACCTGGGCGAGCCAGAGCGTACGGGTTCCGAAGATCGGCACCCAGAGCGTGCTCGCGGTGAATGCGCCAAATAACCACCAGCCCGTCAGCCGGTGCACTGGGCGCACTTGCTGGCTCGGCAACAGCTGATAGATCGCAAGCGCAATGCAGGCCGCATAGATCAGTCCCCAGACCACGAATGCATAGTCGGCCGGGGTAACAGGACTCGCGTTGGCATCGGAGATCGCGCCGGTGTTGGAGGCCGGTCCGAGCGCCCACCTGGTCAGCGGAACCGAGACAGCCTGGGTTACCGCCGTCAGCGCAACAAGGATGGCGCGTACCCGATCACTGGTGTGGGCCATGGCCACATTGTGCCCGCCGGCTACGGCTCCTGGGCTAAATGCATCGATAACCAACGTGAATATCCCACGCAGCGTGGGTTGTTCGCGCTGTACACGGCATGCATGCCAGGTACAGCGTGAGAATCCCACGCAGCGTGGGATATTCACGGTCGGTTACAACAGTGCGGCAATCAGAGCGATGAGAGGTGGCACGCCTTGAGCTAGCGACCCACCAAGACCCGTCCCTCGCGGCCGACTCATTGCCAGCCGATCGGAGGCGAACAGCGCGATCCCGGCCAGGAACGCGAAAAGGCAGAGATAGATCACCAGTGCCCGGCCGACAGCCTCATTGCCGTTCATCCAGAGGGTGACGCCGCCGACAAGACCGCACCCAATGAACAAGTTGTAGAAGCCGACGTTGAACGCCCACAGACGGACCGCCGGAACGTCGGCTGTTGGAATGGCGAAGACGCCCTCATGCACGCCGGGCCGCTGGAACACGAGCGTTTCCCAGGCGAAAGCAAGGAGATGCACCACCGCCGTCACCAGCGCGAAGATCCACACGACTACTGTCACGAAACGGACTCCAGGTCGGCAGTTTCGAAGCCGGCAACGATCACATCGTGGCGAGCCAAGACTTCCTGGATCTGTTGGGCTACCTCCTCGATCGGGCGGGCGTGGGGCACCGAGCCATCGAGGTCGGCGAAAAATCTTCCCATGGCCGCGGTCAGGCCTACTGCCAGGAACTTCGCTGTCGGGCTGAGCACGGTGAAGGTGTGCAGCGCTCCGGGCGGGATCGTGATCGACGAACCCGGCCCGAGGTCGAAGCCCTCATCCTCGACCTGAACCATCATCCGGCCGTTGAGAACGTAGTAGGCCTTGGGCCAGCCGGTGCGGTGCGGCGGTGTGGCCGGTCCGCGCGGCGCGTCGACCTCGAAGAGTTCGTACTGATCATCGGTGTGTGCCGCGTCGATCTTGACCGTGTGAACCCCGTCCGGAGCGGTAAGCTCGCGACCTTCGCCCGCAGCGGTGTGCTGAACCAGATGTGTCATAGCAGCGACCCTAAGTTTCATCCCCTGATCAGGTCGATCCCAGAATTCTGGGAATGCCTTTATACCTAAGAAGACGCGGGACCGATCCCGGAAATGCTGGACAATGTCGGCTAGTCCTCCGGCATCAATCCGGCGATCCGTTCCGGGGCCACGCACGAGATCAGACAGCGCTCCTTCGCGTCTGGAATCAGCTCGGCAGTCCATCTGACGAACCCACCGTCGCCGATTTCGAGTTCGTTCATTTCAGTCTTCGCCATGATCTTGAAGGCCGCGTTGTGGTAATAGCCAATTCCTTGGGTACGCTCCGGGTACTCAATCAACGGCGCCTCAGGCAACTCCGACTGGATCGCATCGACGAGCCGCTCGCCGATCAACTGATTGTCGATCAGGGTGTAGGCGAAGCGACCCCAGCCAGCGCCGAGCAGGTCATCCAGGACCTTCTGCCAGAAGCTCAGATGCATGATCAACAACTGTGCTTCCGTCCGGGCCGTACCAGAATCTCGAACGCTCGACACCAACGCAAAGATCACGAAATGGGCGAAGGCATTGGAATCGGCGAACCGCTGGGCCCGCAGCACGCGATGGCAGCTTGCCAAATGCACCTGATCAACACCCGACCGCCGGCGGAGTGCTGCCTCGAGTGCCAGCACATTGCACGGATCGCTCACCACCTCACTGGAGCGCATCGTGCTGACAATGCGGTTTTGGTCCACGGCGCCCACTGAAGTGCAGGTGCCCAAGGGGGTAACCGGAGACAGTGCTAAACCAACGAACGGGGTGGTCCGCAGTTGCTGCCACAACCGATTCTCGACCTCGGACAACCAACCCGGATCGATCGGGCGGGCCGAACGAACCGGTCCGACTTCCAGCGACGTAGCGCGTCCGCTGGACGGGCCCGGCGGGCCCGAGTCTGCGCGAGGCTAAGCAGCAGGCTTTGCAGATCGGTTGGCGACAGCTCGCTCTCCAGGACGTCGCGGGCCCTTTCAGGCAATTGTGACCAGACCCGCTCGATGGCCGCAGAGGTCTGACGAGTCGCCATAGCTGCGACCCTAGTTCCATCTCTCCCCAGTCGATCCCAGAATTCTGGGAATGCCTCACTGTGCGAAGAGTGAAACAATTCGAGTGTGTGGGAAGAGCGGGCTTACCGCGCCTGCCGAGACATCGCAGCGCTCGCCGCCTCTGGGCTCGGCGTCAGCGACCTGCATACCGAAGCCATCCGCATGATCGAAGACAAGATCGGCACCGACCTCACCTGCTGGGCGACCATCGATCCGGAAACGCTGGTGATCAGTACCATGACGGGCGGCGAAGCAAAGATTCCCAGCGAGTATGAGCCGCGGCTCGCCGAAGCCGAGTACTCGGGTAAAGAGCCGCATACGTTCGCGACTTTGGCGCAGCGTAGGCAACTGATAGCGCGGCTGTCCGATCTGCCAGACCGTGATCGGAATCGAAGTGCGAGGTTCAACAACGTCTGGCGGCCGTTGGGTCTGTCAGAAGAGCTTCGCGTGATGTTCCTGGCCGACGGTGCGTGCTGGGGCGCCGCGGGCCTGGTCCGGGCAGGCCGCGACTTCACGGAACGGGAGACCGACTTCCTGGCGGCGGTGGCGCCAGTCATTGCTGGCGCTACTCGGCTAGCGGTGCGCTCCGAGGCACGCGGTTCGAGGCCCTTTGGCCATCCGGCCATCGTTGTCATCGGTCCGCGCGGCGAGCTGCGCGCGATAACTCAGGCCGGTCAGGAATGGCGAGACCGGCTTGATCAGATCGCATCTGGCCGATTCCTGACGATGATGCAGGTCATGGCCCTTGGCGCTCGCGGGTCAACCTCGGGCGGCTTCACCGCCCGACTCCGCGACGTACACGGGCAATGGGCACTTCTTGAGGCCAGTCCATTGATCGGTGCAGACGAAGATCAAATTGCGGTCACCATCGAACCGGCAACCGGTGATCATTTGCTGGGCCTGCTGCTGGCGGCGTACGGCCTGACAGCGCGGGAACGAGAAATCTGCCGCGAAGTGATCGCGGGACACTCCACAGCCGACATCGCCGCACGTCTCTTCATCTCCGCAAACACGGTGCAAGATCACCTGAAGTCGATATTCGCCAAGGTCGGCGTACGCAGCCGCGGCGAGCTCGTCGCTCGGCTACGCCCGGACGGCTCAGTGCAGCCGCACGCGACTTAGCAGCGCAGCTGATCCTCGACTGCCGAACGCAGAATGGGATCACTTTGGTACTGCACGGAGCAACTCAGCCCTCGATGTGGCGGGACAGCAGCGTCAGATCGGCTGGGCTTAGGCGGTCACTCGCGTTCAGGTGATGCCAGAACGGATACTGCAGTGGTTGGGCGCTGACCTTGTCCAGCCGCTCCATGTCGCTCGCTGAGAGTTTTAGGTCCGCCGCAGCCAGGTTGTCTGTCAACTGCTCCTCGGTCCGGGCGCCCACGATCACAGACGTCACGGCGGGCTTGGCCATGGTGTAGGCGAGCGCTACCTGAGCCGGGGACGCGTCAAGGTCCTCACTGATTGTCACGAGCTCCTCGATGGTGTCGTAAAGCTTGTCCTCGTCGTAAATGGGAGGCTCGTTCCATTCCGTCAGATGGCGACTGCCAGCCGGGGGCTCAACACCACGGCGATACTTCCCAGATAGCAGCCCACCCGCGATCGGGCTCCACACCAGAATCCCGATGCCCTGATCAACCGCCGCCGGCACAATCTCGTTCTCGATGTCACGGGTCTGCAGCGAGTAGTAGAGCTGGTTGCTGACAAACGGTGTCAGGCCCTTCCGATCGGCGATCCACAACGCCTTCATCAGATGCCAGGCGGCATAGTTCGAGCAGCCGACGTAGCGCACCTTGCCCCACCGTACGAGGTCATCAAGCGCCTGCAGCGTCTCCTCCAGCGGAGTATGCCCATCCCATTCGTGCACTTGGTACAGATCGATGTAGTCGGTGCCGAGCCGCCGCAGGCTCGCCTCGGCGCTCCGAATGATGTGATGCCGCGATGCCCCCGCATCGTTGGGCCCGTCACCCATTGGCAGCCGTGCCTTAGTTGCGATGAGCACCTCATCCCGATCGGAGCCGAGCGCCTTGCCCAGAATCTCTTCGGATAGGCCGCTGGAGTACACGTCAGCCGTATCGAACAGGTTGACCCCGGCGTCGCGCGCCAGGTCTATCTGCTTCCGCGCGCCCTCGACGTCGATCTGACCCACAGGTGTCGCCCAGCCAGTCCCGCCAAAACCCATGGTGCCGAGGGTGATGGTTGATACGCGGAGGCCGCTTCGGCCAAGTTGTCGATACTCCATGCCGCGGAGTCTAAGGCCAGAGGCCGCTCAGGTCGCTGCCGGTTCCAATGTCAACAGCAGGGGCGCGGCGACAATCGCTGGCCCTTGCTGTGCGGTTCATGTCGAGCGAGTCTCAGTTCGCAGACACCAGCACCAACGGAGCACGCCCCGTGCCGTGTTGAGGAGGACGGAGGGGACACGCTACTCGTCCCCGAGCGACGGCGAAGTAGGCCCGCGCCAGAGGCGCGATCCGTGCGGAGCGAGCGCCAGCAAGCGGAGCAATCAAATTAGGCCGTCTGGGGCTCGGGGTCCGTAGCCGGTGCTTCCGGCTCCCGCTCTTTGCGTGACTTGCCAAAGCGTAGATACAGCGACGGGGTCACGAACAAGTTGAGCAGCGTGGAGGTAACCAGGCCACCAACGATCACAATTGCCAGCGGATGTTCGATCTCTTGGCCCGGACGTTCACCGAAGATCACCAGCGGAATGAGTGCCAGGCCCGTCGCCAGTGAGGTCATCAAGATCGGCGACAGGCGTTCTCGAGCCCCCCGCACCACCAGGTCACGTCCGAAGGTCATCCCCTCCTCGCGTTCCAAGTGCTGGAAGTGATTGATCAACAAGATCCCGTTCCGAGCGGCGATGCCGAAAACGGTAAAGAATCCGATCAACGACCCGAGCGACACGATTCCACCGCCGAGGAAGGCGCCGATAACGCCGCCAACCAATGCCATCGGCAGAGTCAGGAAGCTCAACAGGGCGAGGCGCCAGCTGCCGAAGGAGGTTTGCAGCAGCAGCAGGATCGCCGCACCCGCGAGCACCGCAGTCACCAGCAGTATCCGCTGAGCCGACTCTCGCTCCTGCCATTCGCCGAGGATCTCCGCGTGATATCCCTGATCAAACTTGACGTCCTTGAGCTTTTCCTGAAGCTGCCCAACGACCGAACCAAGATCGCCCTCGAAGGTAGCGCTGACGTCCAGGCGACGGGAGTCGCCCTCGCGATCAATCGCATTGGGACTCGGTTGCAGCGAGACGTCGGCGACGTCGGCAAGGCGGACGGTCTTTCCCGATGGGGTGTCGATACGCATGTTCTGGATGTCTTGCACGCTGGTGCGCGTCTGCGGTGTGCTCCACACCATGACGTCGTACGCCTTTCCACCACGGAAGATGTCGCCGACCTCCTCACCCGCGACCAGGGTTGCGGCGGCTCGGCGCACATCGCCGGGCTTTATGCCGTACTTCTCAGCCTTGGCAAGATCAACTTCAACTTGCAGTTGCGGGACATCGGTCGAGATGTCGGTGTGCTGATCTTCGACGCCCTCGATGCTGCCCATGATCTCTTCGATCTCGGCAGCCTTTTCGCGCAGCACCGACAGGTTCTGGCCGAAAACCCGGACCACGATTGGCTCTTTGCCGCCGGAGATCACTTCCTCGATGCGCTCATCGAGATAGGTTTGGGTCTCCCGAAACAGACCGGGATAGGCGTCATTGACGTCTTCGATGGCATCCAGTGTCTCGTCGTAGTCAACCGACGGATCGATGCTGATCCAGTTCTCACCGAGATTGACTCCAGCGACCTCCTCGCCAAGGAACGCCTGGCCAATGTGGGCGCCGAAGTTGCGCACGCCCGGGATCTCTCGAAGCTCCTTGCTGACCGCGAGCGTTGTCCGCCGCATCTCATCGGCCGAGGTCCCCGGCTGGCTCACCCAGTGAACAAGGAAGTCGCGCTCCTTGAAGCCCGGGAAGAGAGACTGCCCGAGCAGCGGTGCGAGGGCGATTCCCACTACGGTAAGCAGGGCGAACGTGGCGTACGCCCATCGCGGCCGGACAACGATCCGGGACATTGCCGCGGTGTAGCCGCGCTGCAGGACTGCGACCACCGGCGAGGTGCGCCGTTCGATCTTGGACCGGCCGAGCAAGATCAGCGAGAGTGCCGGTGTGACCGTCAGCGCGACCAGCAGCGACGCCACGATAGCGAGCGTGTACGACAGAGCCAGTGGACGGAAGAACGCGCCCGTCAGCCCCTGCAGCAAGAACACCGGTACGGCCGCGGCAACGATAATCAAGGTCGCGTACACGATCGGACCCCGGACCTCAAGCGAGGCATTCAAGATCACCGAGGCGGTGGAGCCCTCGGCACCCGATAAGCGGTGTTGCCTGAGCCGTCTGACGATGTTCTCCACATCGATGATGGCGTCGTCCACCACCGCCCCCAAGGCGATCACAAGCCCCGCCAGGGTCATGGTGTTGATCGTTTCTCCACGCCAGTACAAGATCAGCAGCGTGGTCATCAAGGAGAGTGGGATGGTGAGCACGCTGATCAGAGCGACGCGCCACTCAAACAGGAATAGTGCCAAGATCACGATCACCAGCACGAACCCGAGTATCAGTGCCTCAGTGAGGTTGTGAATCGAGGCGGTGATGAAATTCGCCTGCTGGAAGATCGTGGTGTCGAACTGAACCCCCGGCAAGCCCGGCTCCAGTGACCGGATGGCGTCCTCAACGCCCTTGGTCATCTCAACCGTGTTGGCCCAGGGCAATTTTTCTACCACGATGAGCAGACCCGGACTGTCGTTGATCACCGCATCGCCAATAAGCGGCTGGTGGTCCTCGACCACGCGGCCGATGTCGCCGATCTTGACACCCTTGCCGCTGCCGTCAGCGTGCAGCGGGACCTTAGCAAGATCATCTGGGGTGATGATCGGCAGCACGTTGCGTACAGGGATGCGCTGGTTCGGCGACTCCACCATGCCGCCGGTACCGATGATGGAACCGCTGGAGAAGCGCAGCAGACCAGAATCAACCGCGTCGGCGGTGGCCTCCATGACCTCGTTCAGGGCGACGTGCTGGGCCTCCATCTTGGGTGGTTCGACCTGTACCTGCATCATCTGAAGACGCTCGCCCCAAAGCGCAACGTTGGCGACTCCAGGAACTTCCAGTAGCCGGGCCCGGATCGTCCAGTAGGCCGACATCGACATCTGGATCAGAGAGTGATCCTTCGAGGTCATGCCGATTTGTATCGCCCGGCCGGTCGCCGAGACGGGCGCCAGCATGACCGGCGGCGCGGCCCACGTCGGCAAAGTGGTGGCGACCTCGGTCATTCGCTCCTGAACCAGTTCACGGGCCTTGAGTTCGTCAAAGCCTTGCTTGAAGATCAGCTCGATCGCCGATAGTTGCGGTACCGACTTGGACCGCATGTCGTCGAGACCCTCGACTCCATTGAGGGCCTGCTCCAGCGGTACGGTGACCAGCTGCTCCACATCGGAGGTTGACAGGCCGAGACAGGCGGTTTGGATGACCACGCGTGGAGGCGCGAATTCCGGAAAAGCGTCAACCCTTGTCGAGGGCAACGTGGCAACGCCGAACACCATCAGTAGCGCGCCGATGGCAACGACCAGGAAGCGGTAGTTCAGGCTGGTGCCGACAATCCACCGCATCAAGGTCTTACGCGGCTGGGTCTGGTCCGGTTGGGCCATCACTCCTCACCGCTGATCCCGGCCTCGGCGCCCACCAGCTCGGGCGCGCCCACGACGACGACCTGCGTCCCCACTGGCGGGCCGCTCTTGAGCAAGACCGTCTTTCCGGTGATCGAGTTGATCTCGAGAGGCACTCGGATATAGGTCCGCGGGGAGGGTGAGGAGTATGCCCAGGACTTCCCGTCGGCGTCGTAGACCACAGCGGAATACGAGACAGCCTCGGTCACTCCAGGTTGGCCAGAGATCGGGCGAACTGGCTCAGTACGCAGGCCGAGCCGTTCCTGGCCCCGTTCGCTCACGGTCAAGCGCGCTGGCTCGTCTTCGCCTGCTGACTCGACCGTAACTGCGGTGTCGGTGGTCGGTGGTTCGTTCGACGCCCCGGCCTCGCTGCAGCCACTAGCGCCAAGTGTGATCGATGCGAGAGCCGCGAAAGAAGCGGCGAAACCACGTAGCTTCATGAGTCCACCTCAGTTTCAGATGCGGGTGCGGGAGTGGCCATTGCGAGACGCCCCTCTTCTTTCGACAGGGCCCGGTTGGCGATTGCTAGGTAGAAGGCGGGTACTGCGATCAGCGAGACGAGAGTCGCCGTCACCAATCCGGCGATCATGCTGACCGCGAAGGGATGGAATGCTTCCAGTCCGGCGGTTGTGCCCATAACAGCCGGTGTCACCATGATCGCTGCCGTGACGAGTGCGACACCGATGACCGATGGTGCGAGTTCCCGTACAGCTTGCTGCACCGACTGGGTGGGGCTTGCCCCGGGTTCAGCCCCAAGCTCGCGAGCCCGGCGTACGAAGACCAGGGCTTGGCGAATGGCCAGTGCGAGCACCGCGAAGAGTGCAGCCAGGACGCCAATGGAGAAGATCCCTCCTATCAACGGCGCCACGAGGACCCCACCGACGACCGCAACCGGCAGCGTGATCAGGAGAGCAACTGCCAGTCCCCAACTGCCGGTTGCCGCCTGCAAGATCAGGAAGCTCAGCAAGATCACGACTGCGGCAATCGCGGCGACCCGAACATGATTGGCCTGCTGCCGCGCCGCATCGCCGAGTACCTCAGCGTGGTATTCGTACGGGAACGAGATGCCGCGCAGTCGCGAGGTCACATCTTGGGCCACATCGGCAGCGCTGCGTCCATTGACCACGGCAGTCACGTCGAGGCTTCGGGAAACGCTGTGGTGGTCGATAGCGACCGGATCGGGAGCGATGCGAACCGTCGCCACGTCGCCGAGCCGGACCTGGCCGCCCGATGGGGTATCAATGCGTAGCGCCTCAAGATCGGAAAGACTCTGCCGGATTTGGGGTCCACCCCAAACCACCACATCGAAGACCTTCTGTTCTTGATAGAGGTTTCCGACGGCGAGGCCTGAGATCAGTGTGGTGGCCTCGCGCCGCACATCGCCGGGGCGCAGACCGTGACGCTGGGCTGCAGGGAGGTTGACCTCGATCTGCAGAGTGGGCTCGGTCACCTGGGGTTCCACCCTGGGCGAGAGAACGCCGGGAACGGTGGTCAAGGTTCGGCTGACGTCATCGGCCGTGTCTCGCAGCGCTGCGAAGTCCTGCCCGTAGACGCGAACCACCAACTCGTTTCCGACCTTGTCCCGGGCAGCGGCGACGCGATCCTCGGCGTACGTCCGAACACTGGTGTGCAGACCTGGGTACCCCGCCGCGATGTCGCGTATCCCGTCAAGGGTTGCCTGGTAGTCGGCATCTGGCGCCACGGTTAGCCAGATCTCGCCAGCGTCGACGTCGACGATCTCGTCTGAGGTAATCGCGCGGCCAACGTGCGCTCCTGCAGACTCAATGCCTGGCGCGTTGCGCATCTCAGCGGCAACCGCAGCGGTGATGCGATTCATCTCAGGCAGGGCAGTGCCCGGTGCGCCCTGGACGCGGACCAGCACATTGCGATCCTGTAGCGTCGGCAGCATAGGCCCGCTGGGCGTCAGCGTGCCAACCAAGATCGCCGCTACGGCTAAGACGCCGGCACCGAGGGCCACCCAGCCGGGCCTGCCGATCGCCGGCACGGCCAAGCGTTCGGCGCCAGCGCGTATCCAGCGATCAAGCGGGCCCGCCCGCAAGTGCTGCCGACCGTCGCGAAGCAGTAACACAGCCAGCGCCGGCGTAACAATGAGCGCCACGACAAGTGAGGTCACCGTTGCCAGCACATAGGTCGCCGCGAGCGGCCAGCTGAACGCGTTCGATACCCCACCGATGGCCAGCACCGGGGCCAAAATCAGAACCGACATCACCAAGGCGACAAGCAGCGGCCCACGTCGCGCTGAGACGAGATCACCCATGACCGAGCTAAGAGGAGGTGTCTCCGGACCGGCAGCAAGTTGCCTACTACGGATCGCGGCGACATCACCAACCACATCGTCGACCACCACCGCTGTTGCTGCGGCAAGGCCGAGCAGGGTGATCGTGGTCAGCGTTTCCCCACGCAGGTGCAGCACCCACGCCGCGGACACCAGCGACAACGGGACAGCCACGACGGGAATCAAGACGACGCGCCATGAGACGAAAAGCAATCCAACCGAAACGACGAGTAGCAGCGCGCTCACGAGTCCGGCGACCCCGAGATGGCGGAGCGCAGTATTCATGTAGGAGTCCGGACGGTAGACGTTGGCATCCAGATCGATCCCCGCCAGGCCGGGCGTCATGGCCTCGAGGGCCTCGTCGACATCATGGGCGACCTGCGCCGCATTGGCGTTCGGGTAGCGTTCGATGACAAGCATCAAGGACGGTGCGCCGTCCAGACTGGCATCGCCGATGAGTGGCTGGTGATCCTCGGTCACATTCGCCACATCGCCGATTCGCAGCGGCGTCTTGGTGCCTTCTACCGCGACGTTGGCGAGCTGGTCCGGCGTGGCGATGGGCTGGATGTGCTGCACGCCGAGCCGCTGGTTGGGAGTCTCGACGAACCCGCCTGTCCCAGGTGTGGACGCCTCGACAAAGCTCAAGGGGGACACCCAGAGCGCGTTACCGGTCGACTCGATGAGTTGGGTCAGTGTGACCTTCCGGGCCTGCAGGCGCTGCGGATCCACCTGGACCTGCAGCTGTCGATCTCGCATGCCCCACACCGAGACGTTGGAGACGCCAGGAATGCTCATCAGCCGAGGCCTGATCTGCCAGCGCGCCAAGACCGAAATTTGAATCTCAGAAACGGTGTCGGAGCGCATCGCGACCATGGCGACCCGGCTGGTCGACGAGGTTGGCTGGATCATGAGCGGCGGGGTGCCGACGTTAGGCAGCGCCTTGGCCTGCGACATCCGCTCCTGGGTCAACTGACGGGCTGCCAACAAATCTGTGCCGGGCTCGAATTGCAAATCGATCGCCGAGAGACCAGGCATCGATCGCGATCTAATGCTTTGTACCCATGGGATCCCGTTCAGCAGGTCCTGTTCTATCGGCACCGTGATCAACTGCTCGACCTCTTGAGCAGACAGGCCGAGGGCCTCGGCCTGTATCTGGATGTCTGGTGGCTCAAACTCCGGATAAATATCTACGGCCGCGCTGTGGAGCTGGTACAAACCAACTCCAAGGATCCCGATGGCGGCCGCCACCACGAGCCGAGAAAACCTCAGCGCTGCACTTACAATCCACTTGATCATCGGGCTCCTTATGGATGGTGAAAGGCAGATCTCCGCTTCGCGAGCTGCGAGCGTCGGAAAATTGCGCGCCGCCGTGCTGAGGAGGAGCGAGCAGAGGCGTCTTTCCTCTGGGAGCGACGACGACGTAGGCGCATTCCAAAGCGCGATGCGCTAGCAGCTTCGAAAAAATCGTCCAGATGCTGCAACTGGGCTTGGAGAATCGGGGCAGTAGACAGGAATGGGCTTGCTAACGCCCGAATGGCACCGAACGAGGCCGGGCAAAGCACAGCGTCGCGTATGTCAACGGTGCGAGCGTGCACGCCAGTAGGGAGTACGAACCAGTCGCCTTTAGTACGGCGCAGCGCCAACCGTTATCGCTTTGAGATAACTAAGCAATTCCTTGCGCTATTTATCGGTCCAAGCGAGTACTTCTCAGGGCATGCGGACCAAATAACGTCAAACTTGCGAATCTCTTCGCAGCGAGGTCAGCAAGTGCACCTCGAGCGGCTCCTGCCTCCCCTTCAAGTGCAATTCGCCTAACGGTGTCGTTACGGCGTCTGGCAACAACGCCTTAGTATCTGGCCCGATCGCCACACCACCGGTGGGAGCACTTCCTTCAATGCGGGAGGCGATGTTGACGGTATCGCCGACGATTGTGTGGGTACGCCCACCCTCCGCGCCCAACAGGCCGACAGAGACCTGTCCGGAGTTGATTCCCACCCGAAACTGCGGCCATTCCGGATGCTGCTCTGCTAAACGAAGGGTCGCTTCTTGCAAGGCAAGTCCGGCGCCGGCAGCACGTTCGGCATGATCAGGTTGGTCACCACGCTTGTTAAACGTGACCATCAAGGCGTCACCGATGATGCGATCGATATCGCCGCCGTACGGTGATTTGACCGCCGGAACTGCAACCGCGAAGTACTCATTGAGCATCCGGGCCACTTCGTCGGATGCATGCTTCTCCGAAAATGCGGTGAATCCCTGCAGATCCGCGAAAAGCACGCTGATCTCCCGGCTCCCCGCACTGGTTTGCGGCAGATAAAGCTCCGCAAACCTTTCCTCCCTCCACGATGTCTGCGCACTCAGTGCGACCAGGGCAAATGCGGCAAGCATGAGCACGTGCCACTCCCACCACGAAAGGTGCCAGTTACGCGCAAAGGCCATTGCGATCATGGATTCGGCCAGCAAGATGAAAGCTGACGGCACAGCCAAGAGCAGCAACGAGGGCCGCCGCCGCCAGAACTGCACATAACGCACTGCGCTCCCGCCGTAGAGCAGCACCGCTGGTACCGCAAGCAGCAGGGGAAGGCCCTCCGCAAATTGCGGCGGCCTGTTCAGGGGCGGCAGGGACGCCAGTGACCAAACTGACCAACCGACCATAAGGACAAGCAACGCCCATCGAAGGCGTTTGCCGATACGCACATGGCGAACCGCCCTGTCACCAGAAAAATCCGCGGTCGACAATGCCCCAAACACCGAACCAAGAGCCACCCCCACCGGCGTAGCAATGAGGAAACCGGTGTTGCTCTTCGCCAGTAGGACACCGGGTGTCGCCAGCGCGTGCAGAGCGAGGAAACCGGCTGAGGACAGAAAGGCAAGAGAGACGTAGAGGAGCCGGGCATCACCGCGGCGTCCAGCCGCCTCACCGGTGGCGTACGCCAAGATGGCAGAGAGCACCGCAGTGATCAATACCAGCCAGAAGTGCGCCGGATGGTGCTCCCAACGAAGATCAAGTTTGGGTTGCCAAAGCAGCAGAAACAGACCGAGCAATGGCACCGCCAAGACGACGGTGGCCAGGGCTATCCGCGTTCCAGACCGCGTTGACTCGACCACCTCAAGCCTGCGGCGCAGCTAGGAACTGGTGGATTTCGGAGACTACAACCGATCCTTCTCCGACGGCCGATGCCACTCGTTTGACCGAGCCGGCTCGCACGTCGCCGACGGCAAACAATCCAGGGACGCTCGTTTCGTGCGGATGCGGGCTGCGTTCCAGCTTCCAGGAAGCGCAGGCCCCTGCATCGGCTCCTGTGTAGAGAAAGCCATGCTCGTCGTGGTCAACCTCAGCCGGGAGCCAGTCCGTCCGCGGCCTTGCCCCGATCATGACGAACAAACTCTCCAATGGCAGCTGCTGCTCCTGCCCGGTCTTGCGGTCGCGCACTGTCACCCATTCCAGTTGTCCATCACCGTGGCCGCCGACAACCTCGGTATTCAAGTGAACCTTGATCATCGGCAGCGCGGAAATTGCGTCTACCAAGTAGGCGGACATGCTGTCGGCCAGTCTGGAGCCTCGAACGATCATGTGTACCGATGCGCAATACCTTGCCAGGTGCAGAGTGGCCTGTCCTGCCGAATTGCCGGCCCCGATGACACCGGCACGCAATCCCGCCAGCGCTTGGGCAGCCGACACGCTTGCTCCGTAGTACACGCCGTGACCACTGAGTTGTTCCAAGCTCGGCACGCCGAGGCGTCGGTAGGAGACCCCAGTCGCAATCACTACAGCCCGTGCGCTGACCTCGCCGACGTCGCCGACCTGAG
>DATCXA010000145.1:0-8213 GCA_036566085.1 Propionibacteriaceae bacterium | reverse complement strand
CGGCCCCGCGACAGGTTGCAGGAGTGCCACTGGAATCGTGCGGCCCGCACGTTGTGCATACTTCTGCACCTCGGGTGCCCGAGCCAGTACAACGTCCCTCCATGCTGTCTCGCGCTCCTCGCCAAGCAGCTCTCGAGGTCTCACCTGCAACGTTTTGGCTCTGATTTGTACGTCGGCGATCTTGGTTTCGCGTAAGTTACGGAACCAATCCGGGTCGCGCGGAGCGCCGGAGGCCGTACCCCAGACGAGGAAACCATCCGCCGTGTCGAGGTAACGCACGCAGGTGGAGTGCAAAACGCCCGTACGGCGGCCCGGAATTGTGATCATCAAAACCGTCGCGCCCTTGCTGTAACTGGCAAGTCGTCCGTCGAAAGCGCGATACATCCAGA
This sequence comes from Propionibacteriaceae bacterium, assembly GCA_036566085.1. Lineage (GTDB taxonomy): Bacteria > Actinomycetota > Actinomycetes > Propionibacteriales > Propionibacteriaceae > Microlunatus. Next base: position 7,824 of record DATCXA010000145.1, on the reverse strand, counting down.
CGCCGATCCGGTTTCCGATGCGCACCAACATACGTTTGAGGGTCAACGGATGCATCCTCTCTTACGGTCTACTGCAGCGCCGAGACCAGCCGCATCACATTGTCTACATACCGCTGGCCCTTCGGTCGCTGCCGCCACTCGTCAAGATTCAATTCCCGGGAAACTGCCCGGTATCCGTCGGCGACTGCTTGCAGATCGGCAACGAACTGCTGACCGGTTGACATCAGCGTGATCTCGTAGTCCAGCCCGAAGGAGCGGTAGTCCATGTTGCTGGAGCCGATGATGCCGACCATGTCGTCGACGGTGAAGTGCTTGGCATGCAACACCGTCGGCTTGGGATACAGGTAGATCCGCACGCCTGCCTCCAGCAAGACGTCGTAATAAGAGGCCTGAGCATGCTGAACCATGAACTGGTCAGCCTGCTCAGATACGAACAATTCGACCGCGACGCCGCGGTAGGCAGCAGTGGTGATCGCCTCCAACAAGGAGTCATCTGGGACGAAATAAGGGCTGGTCAAGGACAGCTTCTGCTGGGCGCGATGCACCAGCCCGGTGAAAAGTCTCAAGTTCGGGATCGTCAAATACCCGGGCCCTGACGGCAGCAGCTGCATCGGGACGGAGCCGTCGGGATCAGTCACGAGCTCAAGCTCAGCGCCCAACTTCTCTCCGGTCTCGGTGTACCAATCCATAGCGAAGACCGCCTCGAGCTCCGTCACGATCTCGCCGCTGATCTTGATGTTGAGATCCTTCCAATGCCGCCCCACCTTGATGTTCTTCGGCAACAGGTAGCTGGAGTCGATCATGTTTTGCGAACCCATGAACGCCACCTTGCCGTCCACCACAAGCAACTTGCGATGATTACGCAGATCCGGCCGACGCCACTTGCCCTTCAATGGCTTGATCGGCATCATCTCGTGCCACTCGATCCCGGCCGCGGTGAGCTTTGAGTTCATCTCCTTAAACCCCGGATACGCCCGAGATGCGATGTCGTCGTAGAGCAACCTGACCTTAACGCCGCGCTTGACCGCATCCGCCAACGCCGTACAGAAAACGTCGGTGGTGTCGTCCCACGCCGTAATGAAGAACTCGCTGTAAACCCTCGTCTCCGCTTCATTGACAGCATCGGCCATCGCCTGGATGGCGGCGTCGGAGTCGCCGAACAATCCATGGCTGAGACCTGTCACGCACGGCAGATGACTCAGATGCCGGTTCAGGCGGAACAGGCTATCCACCCCGACCGGGATATCAGCTCCGGGTGGCAGGTCAGGAATCGCCGCAGTACGTTCGGTGATCACCTTGTTGGCCTCAGCCTGGACCTTGGCTCGCCGGCCCCGCACGAATGGGCTGCCGATCAACAGGAAGATCACCAGGCCGAAGATCGGGGTCACCACAATGAGGAGCAACCATGCGATGGAGGAGGACGGTCGACGGTTGCCGGGTATCGTGCCGAGCGCCACGATCTTGATGGTCAATTCGACGAGGTACAAGATCAATGGGGCCCAGGCAATCGCGTTCACCAATATCACCTCTCACAATGCGAGGCATCAGGATATGGGCCGAGCTCAGCGGTTGGCCTCACCTATCGCGGGTGATCTAGGGCTCCGGATGATGCCTCGATGGCAAATGGCGAACGGCCCGCGCGAGTCGTCCAAAGCAGGTAGTGTCCGCAGCGGCCGACTCAGTTGCCGGCCTCATGGTCCAGGTTGGCCGAGGACGTCATCTCCAAGGTGAGGACGGCATGCGCAGATTCGGGGTCTCTGTATTAATAACGGCCGCAGCCGTTGCTGGGCTGACGCCGGTGGATACAGCGTCCGCCGTCCAGGCCAATTGCCAGACTGACATTCCAGTCAGTGGTGATGTGGACGGCGACGGCAGATCCGACCTGATCGTCGGTGTGCCAGGCCGTAGCAGTAACACCGGAGAGGTCGATCTCCGCCTCACCACAGCTCCGAGCAAGACTTTGTCGCAGCAAGATGCCGGTCTCGGCCAAGGCATCCCGGGCGATGAGTTTGGAGCGGCCGTAGTCCTGGCCGACCTGAATGCCGACGGCTGCGACGACATCATCGTCGGTGCTCCGGGAGCCGGTAGCAGCTCAGGCCGAGTCCATGTGGTCCTTGGCGCTGACGATGGATTTCAGACCGCCGATGGCCAGACATTGACTGGCGGCGCAGCCTCGGGAGACCGATTCGGCTCCTCGCTCGCGATTGCTCCGAACTTCGCTGGCACCGGCTTCGACTTATGGGTTGGCGCGCCACTGGACAACGTCGGGAGCGCGAACGACGCCGGTTCGGTGGTGCACTATTCCATCGCCAACTCCGGGGGGAATCTCGCCTTCAACCTGGTGCAAACGATCACACAGAATTCACCCGGAGTGCCTGGCAGCGCCGAAACGAGCGACCAGTTTGGAGCCGTGCTGTCGGCGACTTCCCGAGGTGTTCTCATTGGTGATCGACTTGAGGACGTCGGTAGTACGGAAGACGCAGGCTCGATCACGCTGCTCGCCAGCAAGGATGACGACGTTGCATTTGATCAAGCCTTTGGATGGTCGCAGGCATCGGCTGGGGTGCCTGGCAATGCTGAGACCAGAGATCATTTTGGTGCCGCTGTCAGCTTCTTTGGAGAACACCTGGCGGTCGGCGTACCCGACGAGGATGTTGGCGCGAGCAGCAACGCCGGCATGGTGCAGCTCTTCAGATGGTCCTCCACTGCGCCGCTCCCAACCGGTGAAGTCAAGCAGTACACGCCGGGAGTTCCGGGAGTCGTTGAGACTGGTGATCGGTTCGGCGCGGCCGTGGCGGTCGGGCGCAATATCGGCTGCTTTGACGGATCGATCCAGGTTGTCGCTGGCGTACCTGGCGAGGACATCACGGTCAGCGGCACAGCACGAGTCGATGCTGGAACCGTCGCGATCTTTACGCCGCCCCCATACGACCCCTGTGCCGGATCCGTCGATCAGGGAACCGTCCTTGCCAACACGCCTGAAACAGGTGATCGCCTTGGGGCCACGTTGGCACTCGGACGGCACGCCGACGACGACGATGACGCGAGCGATCGGGCATTCATTGGTGTGCCCGGGGAAGACGGCGCTGCTGGCATCGTGCAATCCACGCCGATCGGCAGTGGTGCCAATTCGACAGACATCATCGTCGCGGGCGCCTTCAACGCCTCGGTCGGTTACAGCCGCGGCGACGTAGCAGGCACAAGTTATGGGGCCGTGATCGCTTCGCCAGCTGGCGAGTGATCAATGCCAGTGCCATGCATCCGTGATGCGACTCAGTCGTAGCCAAGAATGTCTTTGCGCTTTGCAGCCCACTCAAGCGCTGACCGTACGCCGTCCTCGAGACTATGTTGTGTCGACCAATTGAGAATCGTCCGGGCCTTGTCAACATTTGCAAAGCTGCCTACGACGTCCCCCGGGCGTCGAGGAGCATCGCGTACCGGTACGGGCCGACCCAGGACGCGTTCAACGGTGGAGATCAATTCACGTACCGTCACACCACTACCGGTTCCCAGGTTGATGATGCTGGTTGGTTCGCCGGCTCGCTGGAGCACTTCGTCAAACCGTTCCACGGCACGAACGTGGGCCAGTGCAAGATCCCAGACGTGTATGTAGTCTCGCAAGCCGGTGCCATCACGCGTCGGGTAGTCGATACCAGTCACCATGAAAGCTTCGCGCTGCCCGCGGGCTGCCATCACAATTTGCCCGAGGACATGTGAAGGCTCACGGGCATAAACACCAGAGCGCAGGTACGGATCAGAGCCGATCGGATTGAAGTATCGCAAGATGATCGCCCGCAATGGTCCGCTGGCGGCCAGATCGGCAAGAATCATTTCCATGACCTGCTTGGTACGCGCATATGGTGACTGCGGATCGAGCGGCGAATCCTCAAAGACTTCGAAGCTCTTCGCGGCAGCATAGACTGAGGCTGATGAGGAAAAAATAACGCGAGATTGACCGAGGTTTCCGAGTTGATCAAAGAGCTCTAACGACTTGGCAACATTGTCACGGTAATACTCATAGGGTGCAGCGACCGACTCCGGCACTACAGTTCTGGCCGCCATATGTATGGTGCACTCGATGTCCGGATGTTCCTCAAAAATCTTCTGAATGACGTTCCGGTCGACTACATCGCCTTCATAAAAGATCCGATCCCCTGTGAAGACGCTTGGACCACTCAATAGGGAGTCCATGATGATCGGCGTGTGTCCATATTGTTCCAACGCGGTCGCAGTGATCGAGCCGATGTAACCGGCCCCGCCCGTAACGAGAATCTTCATTTGCCGCCTTTAGAGACCGAAAGCTGCGAGGACGTCCGTTCCTTTATCGGCATCGCGGGGAGGCGTGATGCCTCCAATCCGAGCGATACTGGCCGACAGCCCATAGTGGTCAAGTCGCTTCGTCACTTGCTGCTTTTTCAACGACGGATGGATCACGATCATAGGGATGCGATTGCCAGACTGGTCGTCATCTTCATCCCAGGTAACGACAATAGCGAGTCGGCTCGATCTGAAGTCGGGCCCATTTTCAATCATCGGCAGCCATGATTGCAGCCATTCGTCGGTGGTTGCAGCCGAGCAATTGTGGCCATCATGACAGATGTCGGGCACCAGCAAAGCAAACGTTGGCAGGTTTCCAGCGGTCAGGTCGTCGACAAGAGCTCCGGCGCTGGGCGATCCAGAAGGAACATCGAACTGCTCGCAGGCGGCTCTCTCCGCCGAATCATCGAAGTAGGTCCAAGGGTTGTGGCGGACAGCGTAGGTCTCGTGGTTTTCTCGCGCACAGTTAGCGGGCATCGCATCGGCGTACGTCTTAGCGGTACGACCAGCGGTCACTAGCTGTCCAAACAACGAAGGACCATCTAGAGGGTGTTCGGCCGGGTCTCCGTCATCGGCGACGCCAAATGTCGACCCGCCCGCTAACACCAGGTAATTCGGCAGAGATGGATGTCTTTCGGCGTAAAAGTTGGTCGCGGTGCCGTACGAACGGGCCTGAGACATGAGGAATGGCATGTGGGCCTCAGCATCCTGCACGCTCCGGTTCTCTTCAACAATGACAAGAACCTTGTCGACCCCGGTAGCCGGTGATGCCGTACGCGGGGCAATTTGTGAGGAACTGGAACCGGGGGTTGGGGTCGAGTTCGCTGTAGAGCCGGTGCAAGCAGTCAGCCCGAGCGAAATCGCGAGCACCGAAGCGGCTGCCCCACGCCGCCACCGTCCGGCAAACCGACCAGCCTTGCTGACGGGCACGACCTTTCCTCCGGTTCTCGGCCAGATTCCTGCTCCCAAGAAGAGCCGTTATCAGTCAACGATGCTCAGCCTGTGGCGACACTGTGAATGCGGCCAGTTGCAGTCGTAGTTGCCCACCAAGATCAATTACCCCACGGCTAATGATGACAGTCTTCACTGCGTCGCCGGCTGACGCAGCTTTACCGCGTCAAGCATCGCCGCGGGACCGCCTCCAAAGGAGGTGACTACCCGGCGAGCGGGAGCCGGTAGCCGAGGAAGCAGTCGGATCGCCTGTGCCATTGCCCACAGCTGCACATGCGAGCGGGGAATCAACGTCTTTATGACGGCAGGAGCGATCCGCTGGCTTTGCCGGACAGCCGGGCGCATGACCTGCTCGTACGCCGCGAGCCCGTGAGCATGATCACCGCTGGCCGCGGCCAATTCGGAAGCGAGGACGTATGCGCCAACCACGGCGAGGCTGGTTCCGCCGCCAACTGCCGGACCGGGTGAGTAGCCGGCATCTCCCACCAGGCTCACTCGGCCCCGGGTCCAAGAGTCCATCACGATGGTGCTGATCGAGTCGAGATAGAGATCGTCGGCGTACTCCAGCTCAGCGAGCAGCCGCGGCATTTCCCAGCCCATGTCGCCGTACAGGTTGGCAATCAGTCGTCGCTGCGCTGCGAGATTGTGGCGATCGAAGTCATGCAGGGCTGGAGTCCGCCACAGCAGGATCACTCGCGCTTCATCGGTGCCGCGTACCGGGTAGATCCCCGCCGTGCGGCCGACATCGCCGTAGCCGAGCATTCGCTGGTGCAGGTGGAGATAGTTGGGCACGGTGAATACCGCAAAATAGCCGCCCAGGAAGTGCAGGAACCGGTGCTCCTCGCCAAACGCCAATCGACGGGTTGTGGAATGCAGACCATCGGCTCCGATGACAAGATCGAATGTCTGTGCTGGTCCGTGCCGGAAGGAGACGTTGACTCCACGATCGGTCTGCTCGAGCGCACTGACCGAATTTCCGAATACATAGTCAATGCTGCCCTTGCCCGCGTCAAAGATGATCTTGGCAAGCTCGCCGCGCATGATCTCCACGTGCCGCGCGGAGACGCCCTCGGACATCAGCTCTGCGGCTACATCGACTGGCCGGTGTCCGTCTCGGACAAAGGAGATGATCTCGGCGTCGGTGCCCGCGTTCTGCACCTCTGCAAGGGCACCCATCCATTCGATGATCTGAAGCGCTGGGCCGAAGAGGTCGACGGCATGGCCGCCACTGCCGAAACGTAGTTGTTCGGTCCACTCCACGACAGTCGGTCTAAATCCGAACCGGTTGAGCCAATACGCCAGTATCGGGCCGGCAACACTGGCGCCGGAGATCAGCACGCGTGGGGCGCTCACCGCCATGTGATCAGCCGCCGTATCTGCGGCTGAGCCAGAGACACCAGGCAGGGTAGAGCAGATAGGTCCCCATCCAACTGCCTAGCCCCGCGCTCACATACCAAGGCGCCAACTGCGGATCATCGATGCGGGCTATCACACCGGGGATGGCCAACCAGCCAATGATCATGAAGATTCCAGCCGTCATCCCAAGCTTGATCAATCCGGGTGGCAGCTCGGGTGCCCGCCGATGGAGTCGGTTCGCGATCAGTAGCCAGATGCCGATGAGAGCGCTGCCGACACTGGATACCAGGCCGGACAGGTACCAGCCAGTGATATCGAAGATGATCAAGAGTGAGCCGATCACCATAACGATCGCTCCCAGACCGGCCAGAGCAATAGCGAGCGTGCTCCGTCCACTTCTCCGGTTACGGACCCAGAGCCAAGACAGCGCCAGGCTCAGCAGGCCGACCAGGCCGTTGGCCACATCGTTGAGAAATCCAAAGGGGCCGCCGAAAGCAAAGAAGATAAACAAGCTGACGACGCCGAGCCAGGTGATGATCGCCGTGATCAAGGCCAGCCTGCTGACCGTGCGCCCCCGTTCCACGCCAGTGCTTATGACCACACCGCGAGCGTAACGACTTTCCGGTCCGGCATGCGGCGCATCGTAGTCGGAGTGGACTAGGTGGTCCGATGAGTCTCCATTGGGCGGCCCGTCATAGCTTCTCTGCTCCGCCCGGTAGGTTCGGCCCGCAGCGTCCGCCATCCAACCGAAGGAGCTCCATGACCGCGCCCGTGCCCAAGGAATCCCCCGCCCCGCCCGACGAGGGTCTCACTGATCTCCTGAGCGAAATCCGCCTGCTGGTGCCCGGCACACTGATATTGGTCGCCTTCCTGATAGCCCTGCCATTCAATTCGGGCTATACCACGATCAGTCGGCTAGACAACGCGGTATACGTGGCGTTGTTCATCTGCGCGATGATCAGCCTGCTCATCTTCATCGCCCCGGCGGCCCAGCACCGGCTCATGAGCCCCCTGACCGACCGGGCGGCCTTCAAGCGCTCGGTCAACCGCCAGGTCATTATTGGGCTGATGCCGCTCTCGGCGGCCATTACCTTGGCCTCGTACTTCGTGATCTCCGACGTGGTAAGCCACCTTGCCGCCGGGATTGTGGCCGGCATCGTGGGGCTGGCCATTGCCGTCCTGTGGTGGATCATGCCATTG
>DATCXA010000131.1:0-2550 GCA_036566085.1 Propionibacteriaceae bacterium | reverse complement strand
AGCACCTGGTGTATCGAAGTAGGTGTTGTCGAGCTTGCGCACCCCTTGATCAAGACGACCGCCATCGGGCACCAACTCCGCGAGTGGCGGCATCACCCAATCCGAGTCGACGTCGAATTTATCTTCTTGCTCTGTCATCGTGCGCACTGAACCGACCTCCTTAGCTTCAGTCCTATACTCTCGGACTCAGCTCGAGGAATCCAAGATCACAGGTCCTGATTTGGCAGTCAGAAGACCTTGCCGGGATTGAGGATGTGATGTGGATCGAGGGCGGCTTTGACGGCACGATGCATCTCGAGTACGGCAGGGGAGAGCTCGCGAGAGAGCCCGCCGCGTTTGAGGAGACCTACGCCATGCTCGCCAGTCACCGTGCGTCCAAGATCAAGTGCGGCGCTCAGGATCTCCTCGAACGCGATCTTGGCACGGTCCTGAGCGGCAGTGTCGCCCGGTTCGGCTATGAGCAACGGATGTAAGTTGCCGTCACCGATGTGGGCAATGCTGGCGATCAAAATGTCGTGCTCCCTGGCGATCCGGTCGATGCGGGCCAGCATCTGTGGAACGGCGGCAATAGGTACGCACACGTCCTCGGTCAGCACCGGGCCGAGCCGCTCGAGCGCTGGGTAGGCGAGTCGGCGGGCGGCAAAGAGGGCCTCCGCCTCCTCCTCATCGGTCGAGCGCGCCGCCCAGGTGGCGCCGGCGGTTTCAAAACAGGCCAGCATCTGGTCGGCCAGATCATCGCCGGCTAGGCCCGGATCATCGATCCGGCCCAACAAAATCACGTCAGCCTCGACGGAGAGGCCCATGTTCTTCCACTTGTCGACGGCAGCAAGACAGTGCCGATCGATCAGCTCCAGGGCCGACGGAATGATGCCGGCCTGGGCGACTGCCCGCGCCGCCTCGCCGGCGTCGACGATCGAGTTGAAATAGCCGACGATGGTTCGCGGCGGAGCTGGCAGGGGCTTGAGGCGTACGGTCGCTTCGGTGACGATGCCGAGCGTTCCTTCAGAACCCACCATCAGCCCCACCAGGTCGTAGCCAGCGACTCCTTTGGCGGTCACCCGGCCGAGCTGTACCAGCTCGCCGGTGCCGGTCACTACCTCGAGGGCCAGCACATAATCCTTGGTTACGCCGTACTTGACGCAGCACACGCCGCCGGCATTGGTCGCGATGTTGCCGCCAATGGTCGACCACGGTGAGCTTGCTGGATCTGGCGGATACCAGAGGCCTTGCTCGGCGGCGGCGGCGCGCAGCTCGTCATTGATCACGCCGGCTTGAACCACGGCCAGCCGCTCGAGCGGATCGATCAAGCGGATCTGGTTGAGCCGGTCGAGCGCGATGATTACGCCGCCGTCAATGGCGTTGGCGCCGCCGGATAGACCAGTGCCAGCACCACGTGCGGTCACGGGTACTCCGAAGCTCGCGCAAGTCCGCACTGCGGCAGCGACCTGATCACTTGACGTTGCCCGGATCAGCGCGAGGGGTTCGCCGACCGGAGCCCATTCGGCCTCGTCGTGGCTCAGACTTCTGGTGACGTCACGGTCGATGATCAGCGCTTCTGGCGGCACCGCCGCCGCTAGCGCCGCAAGAACGTCGGCGCTGTCCATGATGTCCCTACTTCCAGTTGAGAAACCTGGCTGTGTCATTCAAACAGCCAAGTCATCCCACCGTCGAGACACGGTTGCTCGGCCAGCTCGATCACGCTGGGACGATCATGATGGGTGCCGGTGCTGCAGCTGTGGCTGAAATGATCAAAGCTGCCCGTGGGCTGACTCGAAGACTTGATCAAGGCGGAGGCATCGCGTGTCATTGGGAGCGCTCGGAATCTGATCTTGCCCGATACGCTGAGTCAGCCATGACCACAACAGACACGCTCAAGCCCAATGTGGACAACAGACTCCGAGCCGGTGCGATCGCGTTCGGTCTGGCGGCGCTGATGACGGTACCGTCTGTGTTCTCGGTTCAGCCGCCCTCCGACCCTGCTCACAACCGTGAGTTCGCTCTCGGTGCGAACACCGCAAGTTTTCGGCTGGCGACGGCTCTCGAGATCTATGCCCTCACACCAGTGATTCTTGGCATGTTCGCGCTCTACGCGATCATCGCGCGCACGCGGTCACGGCGCTCGGCCATTGCAGGACTGGTCCTCATCGTCGTTGGGGCTGGCTGTTTGTTGCCCGGCACTGGCTATGCAGCCTTCGTGGTGCCCGCCGCGGGTATCTTGATCAGCTAGGGTCATGATCAAGATGTGCTGCTACTCCTTGATCAGGTGTTCGCCGAACCCGGCTGGCTCCCAGTTTTCCTTGGCGGCTTCGTGTACTTCATCGGCCTGTTCGTGATGAGTGTTGCGGTGTGGCGCTCGGGGACGCTGTCGCGCTGGACGGCCGGGCTGCTGGCAGCTGCAGCGCTGGTCGGACTGCCCACATTCCTGGATGTCGTCGCGCTGGCAAGGGTCGGTGGCGCCTTGTGGATCGCGGCCTACATAGCCTTGGCGGTTGATATCTGGCGCAACTCCGGATTGCCTGATGGTTAGCCCATTTGGAGTGGCTCGTATGC
>DATCXA010000108.1:0-2636 GCA_036566085.1 Propionibacteriaceae bacterium | reverse complement strand
AGCGCGCCAGCCGTGGCGCCCGGCGAAGCAGCTGCTGAGCTTCGACGCGGTTCCCTTGAGCGAGCCGCACCTCGGCGAGCCGCTGCAGACTATGCGCCTCGCCTGCGGTGGAGCCGATGTCATGGTGCAGCTTGGCGGCCTCCGTCAGCTCCGTCTGCGCCTTCCCTGGTTGCCGGCACATTCGTCGGCAAGGGCTGGAATGATGCGAAACATGACGGGGTTGTCGCGCGCATGAGGTCTGTCATCTACTCGCAAACTGGCGACACGTCGGTCCTTCGCCTTGTCGATCGCGATGTGATCGAACCAGCGCCTGGCGAGGTCCGGGTCCGCGTCGCCGTATCCGGCGTCAACCCCACCGACTGGAAATCCCGGGTCGGCTCCGGCCCCGGTGCAGCGCCGCCGTTCCCGGAGGTCACTCCGAACCAAGACGGTGCGGGTGTCATTGATGCAGTCGGTGAGGGTGTTGAGAACCTTGCCGTTGGTGATCGGGTCTGGGTTTACCTCGCAGGTCACCAGCGGCCCACCGGCACCGCGCAGGAGTACACGAACCTGCCCGCGACCCGAGTGGTACGCCTTCCCGCGGGCACGAGCTTCGACATCGGCGCCAGCCTCGGCGTACCGGCCATGACCGCGCACCGCGCCCTGACAGTCTCCGAGGACGGACCCAAGCGGCTGCATCCCAATGCCCTTGTCGGCAAGGTTGTGCTAGTTGCCGGGGGCGCTGGTGCGGTAGGTCACGCCGCCATCCAGCTCGGGCGTTGGGCCGGGGCCACCGTGATCACCACCATCTCAGGCCCGGTCAAGGCGGAACTCGCAACGGCGGCCGGCGCCGACCATGTGATCAACTACCGCGACGAAGACGCAGCAGCCGCGATCAGCAAACTCGCCCCACACGGTGTCGACCTCATTGTCGAGGTCGCGATCGCGGCCAATGCGCAGCTCGACATCGATGTACTCAAGCCACGCGGCTCGATTGCCATCTACGCCAACGACGGTGGTGAGGAGTTCAGGCTCGACGTCAGGCAGAACATGATCAAGAACCTGCGCTACCAATTCGTTCTGCTGTACAGCGTCGGCGACGCCGCACTAAGGGCAGCCGTGGAAGACATCACCCTCGCCCTCGCAGACGAAGCGCTGCAGGTCGGAGAGGATTTTGGTCTGCCGCTGCACCGATTCCCACTCGCCAGTACGGCAGACGCGCACCAGGCGGTCCAGGACGGAGCAGTCGGCAAGGTACTGATCGACGTGTGAAACCGATCATCATTGACGTCGACACCGGTACTGACGACGCCTTAGCGATTCTCTACGCCGTACGCCACCCGGATCTGGATGTCCGCGGCATCAGCTGCGTGATCGGGAATGTCAGCGTCGACCAGGCAGTGATCAACACCTGCAAGGTGCTGGACGCCGCTAGTGCGGGAGACATCCCGGTTGCCGCGGGCGCTGCGCAACCACTCATCGAGCGGGCCCGCCGGGAAGGTGGCGGGTCTCATGGCCCGGACGGGCTGGCCGGCATTCAGCTACCGGAGGTCCTCAAACATCCATCCCCAATGCCTGCCGTCGAGCTGCTGCATCAGTTGATCATGGCGAGCGCTCAGCCGGTAAGTCTGGTGTCGTTGGCGCCCAAGACAAACCTGGCGCTGCTGCTAAGGAGCTATCCAAATATCGCAACGAGACTTGAGCAGATCATCTTCATGGGCGGCACGGCAAGCAAGGCTGTTGCTGAATTCAATGTCTGGCAAGATCCCGAGGCCGCGAAGCTCGTGCTCGAGTCCTCGGTTCCGATCACGATGTACGGGCTCGACCTGTTTGACCGACTCGCGGTGGAGCGGGCCGACGTCGACCGACTGCGTACCTATGATCATCCAGCAATCCGGCTTGCGGGAGAGCTGCTCCATCGTCGTCACGTAAGACACAAAGATTCTGATCGGAAAAAGCTGCGCCTGCTTGGGGATGGCGGCGCCATGGTGCTGCTGACTAATCCAGAACTCTTCGTGATCGAGGAACGAAAGGTAACCGTCGAACTAGAGGGCGTCGGCCGCGGTCACACAATCGTTGATTCAGGCCCGACGATCACGGTTGCGGTGGATCTAGACGTGACGAAGGCCGCGTCGGCGTTCGTCAAAACGATCTACGCCTACGCGGCCTAGGAAAGACTAGTCGTGACTGTGTTCGTGTTCAGCCCTGAGCTTGGCGACCTCGGCGTGTACCTCTTCCATATCGAGGCCTTTGACAGCGTCCAGGACCTGCTTCAAGGCCTGCCCTGGGAGCGCTCCAGCCTGGTTGAAGACCAGCACACCCTCTCGAAAGGCCATCAGGGTAGGAATGCCCTCGATGCCCAGCTGGCTGGTTAGCTCGTAATTGGCGTCGGTATCCAACTTGGCGAAGACGATCCCGTCATACTCCTCAGAGGCCTTCTCATAGATAGGTCCAAACCGCTTACACGGTCCGCACCAGTCGGCCCAGAAATCCACCAGGACAATGTCGTTGTCGGTGATGGTCTCCTCGAAGTTCTCGGCGGAGATATCAATCGTTGCCATGCAGTGCTCCTCATTGAAGATCGGCTGCCCATCTGAGGCTTCGCGGCAACCACTGTGTCAACCGCACACGACGTACGCCTATTCCATACCCCATTA